>JAEPMM010000281.1 GCA_017643965.1 Marinobacter sp. | reverse complement strand
TGATGATGTCTCAGGACAGCCTTCGCATGCCGCGCATCGTCGATTTTTCGCTGGATTACCTGCGCGCCGGCCTCAATCGTGAAACCTACGCGGAATGCCGTTTGACCCGCCAGGGCAACCGGGTGGCCAATGTGATGATCACCGCCTGGCAGAAATCCCGTTCACAGCCGATCGCCACCGCTCGCGCCCACTTCCTCCTCGAAGACTGATTTCCGCACGGTCCGGGGCTTGAATTGCCCCTGGGTGCCCCCATTTCCCTGTTCAACGCGAACTCTCAAGTCGGGTGGTGCGGGCCGGAGGGGCTTTTCCAAACCGTGCGGAGCCATGGATGGCGGAGCCGAGCGTACACGGACGTATTCACAGCGTGTTTTGAAAAGCCCCTCCGGCCCGCGCCGCTCCACCGAACCAAACAGAGCAGGAGAAAAAACACCATGACGGTAGAAGCCAATAAAGAAACGCTTGGATTCCAGACCGAAGTGAAGCAACTGCTTCATCTGATGATTCACTCTTTGTACTCCAACAAGGAGATTTTCCTTCGTGAACTGATCTCCAACGCCTCCGATGCAGAAGACAAACTGCGTTTTGCGGCGCTGAAAGACGACAGCCTCTACGAAGGGGAATCCGAGCTGAGAATCCGCCTGGATTTCGACGGGGAAAAGAACACCATCACCCTGGCCGATAACGGCATCGGCATGACCCGTGATGACGTGGTTCAGAATCTGGGCACCATTGCCCGCTCCGGTACCGCAGAGTTCCTTCAGCAGCTCTCCGGTGACGAAAAGAAAGACAGCAAGCTGATTGGTCAGTTCGGTGTTGGTTTCTACTCTGCCTTTATCGTGGCTGACAAGGTCGAGGTGTTTACCCGCCGTGCCGGTGCGCCGAAAGAAGAGGGTGTGCACTGGGAGTCGAACGGCGACGGTGAGTTCACCATTGAACCGGTGGACCGCGACACCCGCGGTACCGAGATTGTTCTGCACCTTAAATCCGATGCCAAGGAATTCGCCGACGGCTTCCGCCTGCGCGGCCTGGTGAAGAAATACTCCGATCACATCTCCTTCCCGGTGGTGATGAAGGCCGAATCGGAGGAAGAGGGCAAGGAAGGCGAGTACGAAACCGTCAACGACGCCACCGCCCTGTGGACGCTGCCCCGTACCGAGATCAAGGACGAGGAGTACAAGGAATTCTACAAGCACATCGCCCACGACTTCGAAGACCCGCTGACCTGGTCTCACAACAAGGTGGAAGGCAAGCTGGATTACACCAGCCTGCTGTACATTCCGGCCCGCGCGCCGTTCGACATGTACAACCGGGAAGCACCGCGCGGCCTGAAGCTCTACGTGCAGCGCGTGTTCATTATGGACGACGCCGAACAGTTCCTGCCGCTTTACCTGCGTTTTGCCAAAGGCGTGATTGATTCCAACGACCTGTCGCTGAACGTGTCGCGGGAAATCCTGCAGAACGACAGCACGGTTGAGAGCATTCGCTCCGCACTGACCAAGCGGGTGCTGGATATGTTGTCCAAGCTGGCGAAGAAAGACGGCGAGCAGTACCAGAAGTTCTGGGACGAATTCGGTACCGTAATCAAGGAAGGCCCGGCGGAAGATTTCAGCAACCGCGAGAAAATCGCCGGCCTGCTGCGATTCGCGTCAACCCACACCGGTGAGCGCACCCAGAACGTATCCCTGGATGACTACATTGGCCGTATGAAAGACGGTCAGAAGAAGATCTATTACATCACCGCTGACAACTTCACCGCCGCCAAGAGCAGCCCGCATCTTGAAGTGTTTCGCAAGAAGGGCATTGAAGTCCTGATCCTGTCTGATCGCATTGACGAGTGGATGATGGGCTACCTCAACGAATACGACAGCAAGCAGTTCCAGGACGTTGCCCGCGGCGATCTGGATCTGGGCGAGGTGGAGACCGAGGAAGACAAGAAGCACAAGGAAGAGGCGGCCGCCGAGCACAAGGATTTGCTGGAGCGGATCAAGACGGCCCTGCAGGACCGGGTTCAGGAGGTGCGTGTCACCAATCGTCTGACCGATTCGCCCGCCTGCCTGGTGGTCGGTGATTTCGACATGGGCGCGCAGATGAAGAAGATCATGGAAGCCGCCGGCCAGAAAGTGCCGGACAGCAAGCCGATCTTCGAGATCAACGTGGACCACCCGCTGGTTCAGCGCCTCGAGAACGAGAAAGGCGATGAGCGTTTCGGAGAATTGTCTGCCGTGCTGCTGGACCAGGCGACCCTCGCCAGTGGCGAACAGCTCGAGGATCCGGGTGCCTACGTCACCCGTCTGAACCGTCTGTTGCTGGAACTGGCCAACTAAGCGGCAATGCACCAGATCGTTGTGGACCTCAGCATCAGCCCTGACGAGTGGATCAAACTCTATCAGGGCGTAGCGACTGATGTTCACACCACCGCCCGGGACGGACGCTCAGTCCGCTTCCCGGCGCGGATCCTCTCCCGTTTCTACCTCCGCGATGGCATTCGTGGCAGCTTCCGGATCGTATTTGACGACGCCGGCAAGTTCGCATCCATCGAACGGCTTTGAGCCGAAGCACACCCTTGTATGACGGTCGGTCATAAACAAAAGCTTTCACAATTTTATTTTTAATTAATTGTATCCTCTGTCACCCGCCGCGCTAAGGTGAATCTGTTCTCGTAAAAAAGGAGTCGCCCGATGTCAGCGTTTTCACTGGGTCGTCACAAAGATTGGCGAAGTTATCTAGGAATACTGGCGGATTACTCGAGCGATTTTGCGTGTGCTCAGTAACTCCGGGTGAGTCCGGAACACCGGCGAGAAAGCCCATAGGCATTCACTATACGGGACATAAGAAATCCTGCGAGCAGGGTATTTTATCTGTCCTATAGTTAGTGGGCTTCCATAGAGAAAGTGTCGTTTTGCAACCCGATCAGGAGAGAGCAATGACTCAGAATAATGACTCAGGCGGAAAGTGTCCGGTAATGCACGGTTCCAACACTCAGGAAAAGGCCAGCGTAGCAGGCTGGTGGCCGGAGAACCTGAACCTCGAGATTCTGCATCAGCACGATTCCAAGACCAATCCGATGGGCGAGGATTTTGACTACCGGGAAGAAGTCAAAAAGCTCGACTACGAGGCCTTGGAAAAGGACATGCATGAGCTGATGACCAACAGCCAGGATTGGTGGCCGGCCGACTGGGGCCACTATGGCGGTCTGATGATTCGTCTGGCGTGGCATGCTGCGGGTACTTATCGCCTGGCTGATGGCCGTGGTGGTGCCGGTACCGGTAATCAGCGTTTTGCTCCTCTTAACTCCTGGCCCGACAACGGGAACCTGGACAAGGCCCGCCGTCTGCTGTGGCCACTCAAGAAAAAGTACGGCAACAAGATCAGCTGGGCCGATCTGTTCATTCTGGCCGGTAATGTTGCCTATGAGTCCATGGGCTTTAAAACTTTCGGCTTCTCTTACGTCCGTGCGGACATCTGGCACCCGGAAGAAGACATCTACTGGGGTGCGGAAAAAGAGTGGCTGGCACCGTCCGATAGCCGCTACGAAGACGTGACCAAGCCCGACACCATGGAAAACCCGCTGGCCGCCGTTCAGATGGGTCTGATCTATGTGAACCCGGAAGGCGTCAACGGTAACCCCGATCCGCAGGCAACGGCTGAACAGGTACGTACCACGTTCGCCCGCATGGCCATGAACGATGAAGAGACTGCGGCGTTGACCGCCGGCGGTCACACCGTGGGTAAAGCGCACGGTAATGGCGACGCGGATGCGCTTGGGCCAGAGCCGGAGGGCGCGGATGTTGAAACTCAGGGCTTCGGTTGGATGAATCCGAATCTGGATGGCAAGGCCACCAATGCCATAACCTCCGGTATTGAAGGTGCCTGGACCACCAACCCGACCACGTTCGATATGGGTTATTTCAACCTGCTGTTCGGGTACGAGTGGAAGCTCACCAAGAGCCCGGCCGGTGCCAACCAGTATGAGCCGATCGATATCAAAGAAGAGGACATGCCGGTTGATCCCACGGACATGAAGACCCGCGTTCGGCCGATGATGACCGACGCCGACATGGCCATGAAGGTGGATCCCAAGTACCGCGCCATCTGCGAAAAGTTCATGGCAGATCCAGAGTACTTCAAGGATTGCTTCGCCCGCGCCTGGTTCAAGCTGACGCACCGGGATATGGGTCCGAAAGCCCGTTACATCGGTCCGGACGTGCCGGCAGAAGACCTGATCTGGCAGGATCCCGTTCCGCAGGGCGAGACCAACTACATCGAGGAAGTCGTCAAAGAAAAAATTGCAGACAGCGGCCTGAGCATCAATGAGCTGGTGTGCACAGCCTGGGACAGTGCCCGTACCTACCGTGGTTCAGACATGCGCGGTGGTGCCAACGGTGCCCGCATCCGTCTTGCCCCGCAGAAGAACTGGGAAGGCAACGAGCCGCAGCGTCTGGCCAAGGTGCTGGGTATCTACGAGAAAATCTCTGCAGAAACCGGCGCCAGCATTGCTGACGTGATTGTTCTGGGCGGCAACCTGGGCATTGAGAAAGCCGCCAAGGCGGCAGGCCATGATGTGCATGTGCCGTTCCTCAAGGGCCGGGGCGATGCCACCGAAGCGCAGACCGATGCCGAATCGTTCGAGCCACTCGAGCCGCTGGCGGATGGTTTCCGTAACTGGCAGAAGAAAGAATACGTGGTCAAGCCCGAGGAAATGCTTCTGGACCGCGCCCAACTGATGGGTCTGACAGCGCCGGAAATGACCGTGTTGATGGGCGGTATGCGGGTGCTGGGTACCAACTACGGTGACACCAGGCACGGTGTGTTCACGGACCGCGTCGGTCAGCTGACCAACGATTTCTTCGTGAACCTGA
>JAEPMM010000210.1 GCA_017643965.1 Marinobacter sp. | reverse complement strand
TGGCTTTGCCGAGCGTGGTGTCTACGACGAAGCCTTTGATGAGGCGCTGTTTGCGCTTGAAAAGGATGAAGTGTCGGATCCCGTCACCACCAGTTTTGGCGTGCATCTGATCAAGCTTCTGGATGTTAGGAAGTCGGACGTGCCGCCGCTGGAAGAGATGGAGGGCGAGTTGCGTCGTGACCTGGCCGAGCGTCAGGCGCAGGAGCGGTTCGCTGAGGTGCGCACTCAGTTGGCGGATTCTGCCTACGCTGCGGACGACCTGAACGGCCCGGCCGAGGAGCTGGAACTGGAGATTCGCGAGACCAGCGATATCACTCGCGAGGGCGGCAGTGCGCCGTTTGACCATGCCGGGCTGGTGCGTCAACTGTTCTCCGATGACGTTGTGAAAGACCGCTTCAACACCGAACTGATCGATGTGGGCGACAACGTATCGGTAGTGGCCCGGGTCAAGAATTATTACGAAGCTGAGGAGCGCCCTCTCGACGAGGTTCGGGAAGAGATTCGTTCCGTGCTGCTCGAGCAGAAAATCCGCGACGCCCTGCGTGAACGGGCTGACTCGCTGATCGCGGAGCTGGAGGCGGGCACCGACGTCGAGGCGTTGGAGATCGGGGAATGGACAGAATATACCGGTCAGTCCCGCAGCGTGTCCGACATCGGTCGCGAGCTCATATCCGCGGTGTTCTCGATCGACCGTCCGCAGGAAGGCTCGGTCAATTATGGCAAGGCGCTGACCGGCAACGGTGTCGCCATCATCGCCCTGGACAGGGTGAACGAGGGCGAAATTGACGAGGACAGCGGTGAGCTGGAGCAGTTGCGTGGTTTCCTGGCGTCCATGGAGGGGCAGCGGGAGTATGCGGCCTATCAGCAATACCTTCGGGAAAGGGCGGAAGTGACCCGGAACTGAGCAAAGGCACCCTGCGGGGTGCCTTTTTTACAAGACCCGGCAAATGCCGGGTTTTTTGTTGGGGCAGGGTTACTCGGAAGGGAAACGGGTGGGTTTCAGGCTTTCCTTGATCTTTTTCAGGTGGCCGAGGAAATCCGCTCCACGCTTGAGTGTGACGCCGGTCGCCAGAATGTCGATCACCGTCAAGTGAATGATCCGCGATGACATGGGCATGTAGACCTCGGTGTCCTCTGGAGCGGTGACTTCCAGAACCACGGTGCAGGCGTCGCCGAGAGGGGAGTCCGGGTTGGTAATGCCAATCACGGTTGCGCCATTGGCCCGGGCGATTCTGGCGATGTCGACGGTTTCGCGGGTGCGGCCGGTGTAGGAGATCATCACAATGACGTCACCGGTGCTGGAGCCGGCAGCGACCATGCGTTGCATGAGAGCGTCATCGTAGGACATCACCGGGATATTGAAGCGGAAGAACTTGTGCTGGGCGTCCAGGGCAACCGGTGCGGAGCCGCCCATGCCAAAGAAATTGATCTGTTTGGCCTGGATGAGATAGTCGATGGCGGTGGCCAGAGCCTTTGGGTCCAGCGCCTGGCGAGCCTTGTCCAGGCTGGCGATCGTGCTCAGCACGATCTTGTCAGCGAATTCGGCCACAGTGTCGTCCGGCTCGACGTTCTGGCCCACGTAGGGGGTGCCGGTGGCAATGCTCTGGGCCAGGCGAATCTTGAAGTCGGGAAAACCGGTCGCTGAAAAGCCGCGGCAAAACCGGTTTACAGTGGGCTCGCTGACGTCTGCTGCACGGGCAAGGGCTGCAATGCTATAGCGGGTGGCTGCGCTGGGGTCCCGGAGGATGGCTTCGGCCACCTTGCGCTCGGACTTGTTGAGGCTGTCGAGGCGGGACTGGATGTCTTCAATCAGGTTATCGTCGCGGTTCGCCTGGTGCGCGGCCATAGAAAGGTACTCCCTGAATTCATCGGCGGTCATTGGCATATTTTGCGGTGATTATACCGTGTTTTACCGGAACATGCGGTAGTAAAAATATCATAAATGCGATTTAATTCTTGGATTCATCAAACTCAGATGTCATTATTTATTTAAAACTACTACATTCTGAGTTGTTAAAAGAGAAGGAAGCAATGGCTGACAACAACCATACCCGCTCAGACCTGATGATGTTCGGTGCCCTTGGGGACCTGGCGCAGCGCAAGCTCTTTCCGGCGTTGTACCAGCTTGACCGCTCCGGTCTGCTTGATCAGGGCAGCCGTATCCTGGCAATTGCCAGGGACAAGTCCGACACCGCGGGCGTGCGGAAGCTTCTGAGGGAAAAGCTGAGAGAGCACGTCAAGCCGGCAGAGTTTGACGAGGCCCTCGCTGAAACCTTCCTGCAGCGCATTGATTATCTTTATCTGGATTTCACCGATTCAGCGGGTTTCGCGGCCCTGAACGAGTGGCGCGGTGCGCCGGACAGCAACCTTATTGTCTACATGGCGACGCCGCCAGCCATGTACGGCGAGATTGCTCGCAATCTTCGCAGTGCCAGTTGCTGTACAGACAAGACCCGGGTCGTGGTGGAGAAGCCGATCGGCCACGACCTTGCCTCATCGAAGGTGATCAATGATGAGCTGGGCGAGGTCTACCGCGAGGACCAGCTTTTCCGCATCGACCACTATCTGGGCAAGGAAACCGTGCAGAATCTGATTGCGCTGCGATTTGCCAACAATCTGTTTGGCTCTCAGTGGGACCAGAACCACATCTCACACGTGGAAATTACCGTTGCCGAAAGCGTGGGTATCGAAGGGCGCTGGGGGTATTTCGATAAAGCCGGCCAGATCCGTGACATGATCCAGAACCATCTGTTGCAACTGCTGTGTCTTATCGCCATGGATCCGCCCTCGGACCTGTCAGCAGACAGCATCCGGGACGAGAAAGTGAAAGTGCTGAAAGCCCTGCGGGACATCACCCCGGAGTTGATGGACAGCCATGTGGTGCGGGGCCAGTACACGGCCGGCACCAGCAACGGTAAGCCGGTGCCCGGGTACCTGGAGGAGGAGGGCGCCAACAAAGGGAGTGGCACCGAAACCTTCGTGGCGCTGAAAGCCGAGATCGAGAACTGGCGGTGGTCCGGCGTGCCGTTTTACATCCGCACCGGAAAACGGCTGCCGGAGAAGCTGTCGCAGATCATTATCCACTTCAAGCCGGCGCCCCATTACATCTTTGATCCGGACCAGAAGCATCTGGCCAACAACAAGCTGATCATCCGCCTTCAGCCCGATGAGGGGATGTCGCTGAAAATCCTGACCAAGGACCAGGGGCTGGACAAGGGCATGCGCCTGCGCCAGGGTCCGCTGGAGCTGACATTCTCGGAAACGTTCGATACGGACCGCATTCCCGATGCCTATGAGCGATTGTTGTGGGAGGTTATGAAAGGCAACCAGTACCTGTTCGTGCGCCGGGACGAAGTCGAGCATGCCTGGAAATGGGTGGATCGCGTGATCCGCAACTGGAATGACAGTGGTGAGCCCCCCAAGCGATACGCAGCGGGCACCTGGGGGCCGGTGGCATCGATTGCGATGATCACGCGGGACGGGAGGAGCTGGTATGAGGACGCCTGAGATTCGACTGCCCCACGGGATTGAGCGGCGGTTCGGTGACAGTCCGCAGCAGGTGGCGCTGGCGCTTGCGGATACGGTGGCGGAGGTATTGCACAGCCGCCTGGCCGAAGCCGGGCAGGCGACGCTGGTGGTGTCCGGCGGTTCAACGCCGGTGCCATTTTTCGAGGCCCTGGCGAACAAGGATCTGGACTGGCCCGGTGTTACGGTTGTGCTGGCGGATGAGCGCTGGGTGGACGAAACGGATTCGGCCAGCAATACCCGCCTGGTGAAGTCGTCGTTGCTGCAGGGCAAGGCCGCTGCGGCGCGTTTTCTCTCCCTCAAGCAGGAGGGTGAAACTCCCGCGCAGGGTCTGGATGCGGTCCGGGCGGAGTTGGCTTCTCTGGCCCAGCCACTGGACGTGCTTGTTCTGGGGATGGGCAACGATGGCCACACCGCCTCTCTGTTCCCCGATGCCCCGGAACTGCCATTCGCAATGGATGCTGGCTGCCCCGCGGTGGTCGCCGCCATGACGCCGCCGTCTCAGGCTCAGACGCGCATCACGCTGACCCGGCCGGTGTTGAGTGGGGCCCGTGTCACTGCATTGCACCTGAAGGGCGCCGACAAGCTGGATACCCTGAACCGGGCGCTTGAAAACCCGGACGATGCGCTGGCGATGCCGGTGCGTGCGTTTCTGAAGCCCGGATTGCAGGTGTTCTGGAGCCCCTGATACGGCGCAATTATTCCGGCCCATTTATTGGAGAAGACCATGAATCAACTGTCCGATTTCCATCGTGAGCGCGTGCAGACGGTGCTTGCGGCCTCGCCCCTGATTCCGGTGATTGCCATCAACGACCCTGATGATGCGATACCGCTGTGTCGGGCGCTGGTGGATGGCGGCATCCGCGTGCTGGAGATCACCCTGCGCACCGAACACGGCGTAAAAGCCATTGAAGCGGTACGTCAGGCCATTCCGGACGCCTGGGTGGGCGCCGGCACCGTGACCAGCATCGCCCAGTATCGCCAGGTCGAGGCGGCTGGCGCGCAATTCGTGATCACACCGGGTGTTACCGAGGCCATTCTGGAGTTTGGCCTGACGTCAGAGGCGCCCTTGCTGCCGGGAATTTCCACCATTTCTGAACTGATGGTGGGCTATAACCTGGGGTATCGTGAATTCAAGTTCTTTCCCGCTGAAGTTGCCGGCGGTATACCAGCACTGAAAGCCTTTGCCGGCCCCTTTCCGGATGTATCGTTCTGCCCGACCGGGGGGATTCGCCGTGAAACCGCCCGGGATTACCTGGCGCTCGCTAATGTGCATGCCGTGGGCGGAAGTTGGCTGACCCCGGCCGAGGCGATTGCGGGCAAAGACTGGGCCGCCGTTTCGCAAGTGGCCCGTGAGAGCCTGGCGGATCTGTAGGAGAGGGGGCAGGAGCGTATGGTGAGCGACCATGCCCATGGTCGCTCACCCGGTGTTGTCAGCGGATGTCGTTGCCCACCCGTACGATCTTCATGGTGTTGGTGCCGCCCTGGGCGTTCACGTAGTCACCCTTGGTCACGACCACCAGATCACCGGCCTTGACCACGCCACGATTCACCAGCTCCGACACCGCCAATGCGTTGGTGCGCTCGTTGGGTATTTTTGCGGAATCAAACGGAACCGTCTGCACGCCCCGGAACATGGCAACCCGGTGCTGGGTGGAGTGGTGCCGTGAGAATGCAAAGATCGGCAGGCTGGACTTGATGCGAGACATCAGCAGCGGCGTGGCGCCGGTTTCGGTCATGCAGATGATGGCCGTAACCCCGTCCAGGTGATTGGCCGCATACATCGCCGACAGGGCGATGGCCTCATCCACCATTTCCATGCTTTCGTGGATACGGTGTTTGGACTGGTGCATCGAGGGGTGCTTCTCGGCGCCGAGGCAGATGCGCACCATGGCTTCGACCGCCTCTTTCGGGTAATCGCCCACCGCGGTCTCGGCGGACAGCATCACGGCGTCGGTGTAATCCATCACCGCATTGGCCACATCGGATACCTCGGCGCGGGTCGGCATCGGGTTGTCGATCATGGATTCCATCATCTGGGTGGCGGTGATGACCACCTTGTTCAGCACCCGGGCCCGCTGGATGATGTGCTTTTGTACGCCCACCAGCTCGGCGTCACCGATTTCAACGGCCAGATCGCCACGGGCCACCATGACCGCATCCGACGCCTCGATCACCGCGTCCAGGGCGGCGTTGTCGTGAGCCAGCTCGGCCCGCTCGATCTTGGCCACCAGGTGTGCTTCGGAGCCGGCGTCGCTCAGCAGGCGGCGGGCAACGTGCATGTCTTCGGCGGTGCGGACAAACGACACCGCGACGTAGTCCGCCCCGAGGCGGGCAGCGGTCACAATGTCTTTTTTGTCTTTGTCCGTCAGCGCATCGGCGGACAGGCCGCCACCGCGCTTGTTCAGGCCCTTGTTGTTGGAGAGGGGGCCGCCGATCAGCACTCGGGATGTGATGCTGCTGCCGTCTACGGCGGTCACTTCCATTTCAATGCGGCCGTCATCCAGCACCAGGATGTCGCCGGCGACCACGTCGTCAATCAGCTGCTCGTAGTCAATGCCGACCCGGTGTTCATCGCCGTTTTCCTTGTCCATGCTGGCATCGAGCACGAATTCCTGGCCGGCTTTCAGGGTCACCTTGTTGTCACGGAAACGGG
>JAEPMM010000031.1 GCA_017643965.1 Marinobacter sp. | reverse complement strand
TGTGTTCCTGCGGCCGCTGACCATGCAGCGCGCCGTGCGGGACTACATACGCTCCCAGAAGCCGGCCTCCCGGCGCGAAGTCCACAAGATGCGCATCCAGCAGTTGCTGGCCTACGCGCCCCTGGGCAACCTCTACTACGCGCTGTTCCACGGCTGGGTTGCCGCCCATGTGGTGCTGTTTTCGGCGCAGGCCATCGGCAGTCCGATCGCCCTGTCCGGGGAGCTGTCCGCCGCCTTGTCGATCCTGAATACCTTTGCCGTGGTGTACATGTTGCCCTCGTTCCTGCGCACCTTTTGCCTGCACTTCATCAGTTCCAACATGCACTATTACGGCGACGTGGAAGCCCGCAACGTCATGCAGCAGTGTCAGGTGCTGAATCCCTGGTGGCTGCTGCCGATGCAGGCGTTCTGCTTCAACTTCGGCAGCACCCACGCCATCCACCACTTCGCCGTACGGGAACCGTTCTACATTCGTCAGTGGACCGCCCCGAAAGCCCACGCCGTGATGCGTGAGATGGGCGTGCGCTTCAACGACTACGGCACGTTTCTGAGGGGCAACCGCTTTCATCGCCACCCCGGTGGCGGCGAGCAGCGCACGGCCTGAGCCTACCGGCTAGCGACGGTGCTTGGGGACAAAATCGCCCGGTTTGTCCCTGAGCCACGCCACAAACACCTGCACTTCCTCCAACTTCAACAGCTTTTCCCGGGTGTTGTAGTACAGCCCCAGCTCGTATTCGGAACATGCCTTGTGAATGGTGTTATGACACGGCCGGCACACCCACAGGGTGCGGGCAATCAGCTCCTCTCTCGGGAACAGCTTCTGGAACCGCTTCTTGCGGTGGAGATGCCTGGGGATCAGGTGATGGCGAGTCAGCTTCGGAACCGTTCGCTGACAAAGCTCACAGTGATCAGGTTTGGGGGGAATATGAACCATGGTTGCGCAGGAGTAACGAGCCTCAGCCTCGATTACTCCTGTTTACGCCGGAGGCCCGGCGCCCGGATCAGTGCATCAGCGTGTAGAGCTTGCGCCGATACGTCCGCACATCCGGGTTGTTGTTCCCCAGCTTGTCGAATAGCTCAATCAGTGTGGTCTTGGCCACTTCGTCCTTGTATTGGCTGTCCACCTGCATCAGCCGGATCAACAGCTCCATGGCCCCGGCATTGTTTTCCCCCAGCACGTGGTGCAGAGCCAGTTGATGCAGGGCGTTGGGATCTTTCGGATCCTGCTCCAGCGCCATTTCCAGATCCTTGATGGGCGGCAGCTCTGCTGACTGCTTGAGGAACTTCACCCGCGCCGCCAGCTGCTTGGCCTGATGTTGCATTTTTTCTTCCGGTGGCAGGCTGGCCAGCACCTGTTCGGCGGTTTCAAGGTCGCCCTGCTCCGCCTTCAGCTGCGCCAGGTCAATGAGTACCTTGAGGTTCTCCGGGTCTTTCTGGTTCATCTCGGTCAGAATCGCCAGCGCTGCCTCTGCATCGCCGGCTTCCCACAACCGATGGGCCTTGTCGTAGGGGTCTTCTTCCGGCGCCTCGACATGCTTGTCGAGCACCTTGCGAATCTCGCTCTCCGGCAGTGCGCCGTTGAACCCGTCCACGGCCTGGCCGTCTTTCACCAGAATGATGGTCGGCAGGCTGCGCACCCCCAGCGATGCCGTCAGCTGCTCCTGTTCGTCGGCGTTGACCTTGGCCAGCAAAAAACCGCCGTCGTATTCGTTCGCCAGTTTCTCCAGCAGCGGCATCAACTGCTTGCAGGGCGCGCACCATTCTGCCCAGACATCCACCAGAACAGGCGTGGTGGCCGAGGCCTCCATGACCTTTTGCTGGAAGTTCTCCATCGTGGCTTCGAAGATATAGGGGGACTGGTTCATCAGTAGCACCTGAACAGAAGGTAAATTTTCATCGGATTTGCTGTGGTATTGGGGGCAAACCACCACATTTCAAGGCACGTAAACATCTTCGCCTGCGCTCCTTGAAAACCGGACAGTCGGCGTTACATAGGGTAGTAATGATAGGCTGGGGCCAGCGCCCCTGTTCCCACACTTCGCGGATGGAAACTTGCACGGCATGAACGACGATAACCGTAATGACGCGTTTGAAGAATTCGAGGAAGACGTCACCGAGTACATTGGCAGGGACGAGAACAGCAAGAGCCTGGCGCTGCCCCAGCAGACCCTGCCGCGGCGCATGTATGTGCTGCCGGTATCCAACCGGCCGTTCTTCCCGGCCCAGGTGCAACCGGTGGTGGTCAATCAGGATCCCTGGCATGAAACCCTCAAACGTGTGGCGGAAACCGATCACAAGGTCCTTGGCATCTGCTTCGTTGACAGCGTAGCGGCGGACGGCGGCATTCCCCCCAGCGACGAGCTGGAAACCATGGGCTGCGCGGTGCGGGTGCACCATGCCCAACAGGAAGGCGGCAAGGTACAGTTCATCGCCCAGGGGCTGCAGCGGTTCCGCATCGTACAGTGGCTGCGCCGCAAACCACCCTATCTGGTGGAAGTGGATTATCCCAACGAGCCCGATGAGGCGGCAGACGAACTCAAGGCATACACCCTCGCCATCATCAGTGCCATCAAGGATCTGCTGCGCACCAATCCCCTGTACGGCGAAGAAGTGAAGCAGTACCTGTCCCGCTTCGGCCCCGATGACAGCTCCCCCCTGGCGGACTTCGGCGCGTCCATGACCAGCGCCCCTGGCCGCGAGCTGCAGGACGTGCTGGACACCGTGCCCTTGTTGCGCCGCATGGAGAAAGTACTGTTACTGATGCGCAAAGAGCAGGAAGTCGCGCGGCTGCAGAGCGAGATCAGCGAGGAAGTGAACGAAAAGGTGCAGAAGCACCAGCGGGAGTTTTTTCTCAAGGAGCAGCTGAAGGTCATCCAGCGCGAGCTGGGCATGGCCAAGGACGACAAGACCGCCGACGCCGAGCGCTTCGAGGAGCGCATGGCAAAACTGAACCCGCCGGACCAGGTGCGTGAGCGCTTCAAGGACGAGCTGCAGAAACTGCAGATCCTGGAACAGGGCTCGCCGGAATATGGGGTAACCCGCAATTACCTGGACTGGCTGACCCAGGTGCCCTGGGGCGTCACTTCCGACGATCACTTTGACCTGGCTGAGGCCCGACGCATTCTCGACCGCGATCACGACGGCCTTGAGGATGTGAAAGACCGAATCGTCGAGTTTCTCGCCGAAGGCACCTTCAAGGGCGAAGTCAGCGGCTCCATTCTGCTATTGGTGGGCCCGCCCGGCGTCGGCAAAACCTCCATCGGCCACTCCGTAGCAGACGCCCTCGGCCGCAAATTCTTCCGATTCAGCGTCGGCGGGATGCGCGACGAGGCCGAGATCAAGGGCCACCGCCGCACCTACATCGGCGCTATGCCCGGCAAGTTCGTACAGGCTCTGAAAGACTCCAAAGTGTCGAACCCGGTGATCATGCTGGACGAGATCGACAAGATCGGGGCCTCCTACCAGGGCGACCCGGCTTCGGCCCTGCTGGAGACCCTCGATCCAGAGCAGAACCGGGAGTTTCTCGATCACTACCTGGACGTGCGCATGGACCTTTCCAAGGTACTGTTCATCTGTACCGCCAACCAGCTGGACACCATCCCACGGCCCCTGCTCGACCGCATGGACGTGATCCGGCTGTCCGGCTACATCGCCGAGGAAAAACTGGCCATTGCCAAGCATTACCTGATGCCACGGCTGCTCAAACGAACCGGATTGCTGAAAAAGCAGCTCAACATCACCGACGCCGCCATCAAGCAGGTCATCGAGGGTTACGCTCGGGAAGCCGGTGTGCGGAATCTGGAAAAAATGCTGCACAAGATCATCCGCAAAGGCATCGTGCGCCTGCTCGAGACCCCGGATACGCCGGTGAAAGTGGGTGTGGCCGACCTGCCCCATTACCTTGGTCAACCGGCCTTCCGCAAGGAAAAGTCCCTCAAGGGCATCGGCGTGGTCACCGGTCTGGCCTGGACCGCCATGGGCGGCGCCACCCTCAGCATTGAGGCCTCGCGCATCCACAGCTCGCAACGGGGCTTCAAACTGACCGGCCAGCTCGGCGACGTGATGAAAGAGTCCGCGGAAATCGCCTACAGTTACGTGTCGTCAAACCTCAAACGCTTCAAGGGCGACCCCACGTTCTTCGACAAATCCTTCGTGCACCTGCACGTCCCGGAAGGCGCCACCCCCAAGGACGGGCCCAGTGCCGGGGTCACCATGGCCACCGCCCTGCTCTCCATCGCACGACGGGAAGCGCCGCAGCAGAACATCGCCATGACCGGCGAGCTGACGTTGACCGGACAGGTATTGCCGGTTGGCGGCATTCGCGAAAAAGTCATCGCCGCCCGCCGGCAGAAAATCAGCAACCTGATCCTGCCCGATGCAAACCGCGGCGATTATGAGGAGCTACCGGACTACCTGAAGGAGGGCCTGACGGTGAATTTCGCCAAGCATTACAGCGATGTGTTTCAAGTGTGTTTCGGCAACAAGCCGAAGCGGGGATCGTCGGTGCATTAATGGTTTGGTTTGTCGGATTACGCGTTGCTAATCCGACCTACGATCCTAATCCGACCTACGAGGCCAGGAAAATCCAAGGGAGGACAACTGAGAGCCTGACACCAGCCCCCAGACTCACCAGCCCAAAAGGCCTCGAGGTCAGGCCTTCTCCTTCCAGCCGTCGTCCTTCAACACCGGCCCCACATCCAGCACCGGCGAAGCGTCGATATCGTCCGCGTCCATCATGTTTGCCACCCGCTGCAGCGACGCGATAATCATCGTCTGCTCCCACTCGTGCAGACTCTGGAACTTCTTGATGAAATCCTCCTGCAATGGCTGCGGGGCGCGCGCCAGAATGTCCTCGCCATCCTCGGTCAGATGAGCATGCACCTTGCGCTTGTCCTGAGTGCTGCGCACCCGGTACACCAGCTTGCGATGCTCCAGCCGATCCAGAATCGTGGTCACCGTCGCCTGGCTCAGGCTCACCTTCTCGGCAATGGTGCCAATGGTCACCTCACCCAGATCACGAATGCTGCGCATGATCAGCAACTGGGGCCCGGTCAAGCCGGCATGCTTGCTCAAGCGCTTGGAATGCAGATCCGTGGCGCGAATGACACGCCGCAGGGCCACCAGCACCTGTTCATAATTGTTCACGATTCCACTCCGACCCGGGCCATCGGCCGCATTCTGATTCACATCGGAGGCATTGAGCTGTTTTGAGTAAAGCACTTTGCTACTCGCCATCGGCTTGAGCCTCACTTGCCTTTTACAACTTGTTTATACCTCTAACTATTAGAGGTCGTTATTCCTGTAAATGCAAGTCGACACGTTACACCCATGTGATGCAATTGCCTGTCGGTCATCCTGCATTTTTTTGACCCGCCACTATGCTAAGGTCACCCCTTTTGATTCACCGCTCACGGACAAGGCTCAATGACCACGCACAATATACGATACCCATTCCTGACGAATTTCCGCTTCCTGCCGCTTCTGGTTGGCGTCCTTTTCGCCCTGCTCCTGAGCACCGGGGTGCAGGCCCAGCAGGCCGGCGCGTCAGCGGATGAACCGACGGCCGAGGATGTCGAGCAGCGCATCAAAACCCTAGAAAAGCCCATGTACACGCCCTTTGTGGAGCTGTACCTGCTGGAGGAAAGCAAAGCCCTGCGCAAGGAAATGCAGAACACCCGCGCCGAGCTCATCGAGAAGGTTGTGGACAAGGAGCTGTCAGTGGCCGACAAGACCATGTCCTACGCCACCGATACCGTGACCTACTTCTTTTACCTGATTGCCGGTGCCACCTCGATTCTGGTGGTGATTGGCTGGAACTCCATCCGTGACATGCGTAACCAGCTCACCAGTCTGGCCGAGAAACGGGTGAACGAGCTGGTCGTCGAATACGAGAAACGTCTCAAGTCCATCGAAGAGCAGCTGCAGCAGAAGTCCGACATCATCCATCAGAACCAGGCGGAAATCGAGCGCACCAACGAAGTGCATTCTCTGTGGCTGAAAGCCAGTCAGGAAACTTCGCAGCAAAACAAGATCGGCGCTTACGACCAGATTCTCGATCTGCGCCCGGACGACGTCGAGGCGCTCAGCTACAAAGCAGACGCCGTACTGGAAATGCAGGAGCCGCTGTGGGCCATCAGCCTGTGCCAGCGCGCCCTCAAACTGGCGCCGCAGAACGGCCACGCGCACTACCAGCTGGCATGCGCCTACGCCGAAATTGGGCGCTGGGACGATGCCGTCGCCACCCTGCAGAAGGCCATCGACATTTCCGAGGCCTACCGCGATGATGCCTCGGTGGACCCGAGCTTCGAGCAACTGCGGGACCACGAGCGGTTCAGAGCCATGGTTTTCCCTGACACAGACGACCACAACCCGAACGACTGATCACAGACCGGCACGGTCTTTGCTCCCTCTCTCAGCCGATGACAACCCCGACAGAGACCCATCATGTTCCGGAGCAAAGACTGGCCCGATATGCTTGACAAGCTGCAGGGTGTGGTGTTTGTTTAACTCTCTGAGAACACAAGAATAACCCTGAACAAAACAGGACAGACCCAATGAAAACGTCAGTAAAGAAACTCGTAACTGCAGTTAGCGCTTCTGTAGCCCTGATGGGCGCCGGCCATGCCGCCGCCGAAATCAAGATTGGTATCGCCGGCCCGGTCACCGGCCCGGTTGCCCAGTATGGTGACATGCAGTTCTCCGGTGCCCGCATGGCCATCGAACGCATCAACGCCGATGGCGGCGTGAACGGCGAGATGCTCGAAGCCGTCGAAGTGGATGACGTGTGTGACCCCAAGCAGGCGGTGACCGTTGCCAACCGCCTGGTTAACGACGGCGTCCGTTTCGTTGTTGGTCACCTCTGTTCCAGCTCTACCCAGCCAGCGTCTGACATCTACGAAGACGAAGGCATCCTGATGGTGACACCGGCCTCCACCAGCCCCGACATCACCGAGCGCGGCTACGAACTGGTGTTCCGCACCATCGGTCTGGACAGCATGCAGGGCCCGGTTGCCGGTAACCACATCTCCAGCCTGAACCCGGAGCGCGTGGCCATCGTTCACGACAAGCAGCAGTACGGTGAAGGTATCGCCACGGCGGTGCGTGACACCCTAAAGGACGCCGGCGTGGAAGTGGCGCTGTTCGAGGGCATTACCGCTGGCGACAAGGACTTCTCCTCCCTAGTCACCAAGCTCAAGCAGGCAGATGTGGATTACGTCTACTACGGCGGCTACCACCCCGAGCTGGGCCTGATCCTGCGGCAGGCCCGCCAGGCGGATCTTGATGCGATCTTCATGGGCCCGGAAGGCGTTGGCAACAAGGACATCAACACCATTGCCGGCGATGCCGCCGAAGGCTTGCTGGTCACCCTGCCACCGGCCTTTGACGAAAAAGCCGAAAACCAGGATCTGGTGAAAGCCTTCCAGGACAAGGGCGAAGATCCCTCCGGCCCATTCGTACTGACTTCCTACACCGCCGTGCAGCTGATTGCCGAAGGCATTGAGCAGGCCGGATCCACCGAGCCTTTCGACGTTGCCGCCGCGCTGCGCAGCGCCTCCTTCAACACCCCGATCGGCACCGTTGAGTACGATGAAAAGGGTGACATGAAGTCATTCGAGTTTGTTGTCTACGAATGGCATTCAGATGGCAGCAAAACTCCGGTAAACTGAGCCGAAATCGTTAAAAAACGGTAATACTGAGAGCACCTTCTCACCGCGATCCGGGAGAAGGTGTTTTTCTAGGCTCCTGTTGATCCTTCCCATACCCGCGCCGTTACCCCGGTGCGTCTGTGTGGCTAGTGGAGGGGGCAGGCTTTCGGAGTCCCAAAACCATGCAAGACCTCCTGTATTTTTTCCAGCAGCTCATTAACGGGCTCACGATCGGGAGCACCTACGCCCTGATCGCCATCGGTTATACGATGGTTTACGGCATCATCGGCATGATCAACTTTGCCCATGGTGAGATCTACATGATCGGCGCCTACACCGCGCTGATTGCCATTACCGGCCTTGCTGCCCTTGGCATCGCCTGGTTGCCGGTTATTCTGATCGTCGCGCTGGTCTGCGCCATGATTGTATCCAGTTCCATGGGCTGGGCTGTGGAGCGGGTGGCCTACCGTCCTGTTCGCGGCCGGCATCGGCTGATCCCGTTGATCTCGGCCATCGGCATGTCCATTTTCCTGCAAAACTATGTGCACCTCGCCCAGGGTTCACGCAACATCGGTTTTCCTGCCCTGATTGAAGGCGGCTTCCGTTTCGGCAGTGCGGATTCGTTCCAGACCTCCATATCCTACATGCAGATCACCATTTTCATCACCACACTGGTCTGTATGACACTGCTGTCCCTGTTCATTTCACGATCCCGCATCGGCCGCGCCTGCCGGGCCGTGTCTCAGGATCTGGGCATGGCCAATCTGCTGGGCATTGACACCAATCGGATCATTTCGGCCACCTTCATTATCGGCGCCGCCCTGGCTGCAGTAGCCGGCCTGTTTCTGGGCATGTATTACGGTTCCATTGATCCTCTGTTCGGATTCATCGCTGGCCTCAAAGCCTTTACCGCCGCCGTCCTCGGGGGCATTGGTAGCATACCGGGCGCCATGCTCGGCGGCCTGATTCTTGGTGTGGCCGAGAGCATGACATCCGGCTATCTCAGCGGCGAATACAAAGACGTGGTGTCATTCGGGCTGCTTATTCTGATTCTCCTCTTCAAGCCCACCGGCTTGCTCGGCAAACCGGAGGTGGAAAAAATCTGATGGCTGCTCATAATCTGAAACATGCGCTGTTCTGCGCAATCGTCACTTTGGTCATTGCCTACCCAATTCTTGGCTTCAACCTCGTCGCCTCGGGAACGGATATCATTTTGGAAGGCGCCAAAACCCGCACGGTCATCCTAGTCCTGCTGGCAGCGGTGGCCGTTTTCCTGTTCCAGCTGTTCCGTGACAACGTCATGGCGCTGCTGGGTAAGGCGCCTGCACTCAACCCCTTAGCCAACCGTCAGCCCATGGAACAGGGCAAACGGCTGAAACTTGAATCGATAGTGCTGACCCTGATCATCGTGGGCGCGCTGTTCTGGCCGTTCTTCGTATCCCGGGGAGCCGTCGATCTGGCCACGCTTGTGCTGATTTATATCATGCTGGCCCTGGGCCTGAACGTCGTGGTCGGCCTTGCCGGTCTACTGGACCTGGGCTATGTGGCGTTTTACGCGGTTGGCGCTTACACCTTTGCTCTGCTGTCCCAATATTATGGTTTCTCCTTCTGGCTCGCCCTGCCCCTGGGTGCATTGCTGGCCGCTCTGTTCGGCCTTGTACTGGGCTTCCCGGTGCTGCGCTTGCGGGGTGATTATCTGGCCATCGTGACCCTCGGGTTCGGGGAAATCATCCGCATCCTGCTGAATAACATGACCAGCCTCACCGGCGGCCCCAACGGCATCGGCGGCATTCCTGATCCGACTCTGTTCGGCATGGAATTCGGCCGGCGAGTCAAAGAGGAAGGCAACACCTCCTTCCACGAAACCCTAGGTATTGCCTACAGCAGCGAACACAAGGTGATCTTCCTATATCTGATTGCGCTGGTACTGGCAGTCATTACAGCGCTGGTGATCCGCCGCCTGATGCGGATGCCGGTGGGCCGTGCCTGGGAAGCGCTGCGCGAAGACGAAATTGCCGCCCGCTCACTGGGGCTCAGCCGCACCGCGGTCAAGCTGTCCGCGTTCACCATCGGTGCCTTCTTCGCCGGCTTTGCCGGTACGGTGTTCGCCTCCAAGCAGGGCTTTATCAGCCCCGAGTCGTTCGTTTTCCTGGAATCCGCCATCATCCTGGCCATTGTGGTCCTCGGTGGTATGGGCTCGCAGATCGGGGTCATTCTGGCCGCCATCGCGGTGACCACACTGCCGGAGCTGGCGCGGGAGTTTTCCGAGTACCGCATGCTGATCTTCGGTGCCGCCATGGTACTGATGATGGTGTGGCGTCCGCAGGGCCTGCTGCCCATGCGCCGGACTCACATCGAACTGAAAGCACAGGAGTAACGGACGATGCTAGATGTACAGAATCTGTCCATGCGCTTTGGCGGGCTCCTGGCGGTGGATCAGGTATCACTGGACGTTCAGGAACACGAGATTGTCTCCATCATCGGCCCCAACGGCGCCGGCAAGACCACCGTGTTCAATTGCATGAGCGGCTTTTACAAACCCACAGGCGGAAAGATCCTGTTTGAAGGCAAGGAGATTCAGGGCACACCGGACTACAAGATTTCCCGGCTGGGCATGGTGCGTACCTTTCAGCACGTGCGCCTGTTCAACAGCATGACGGTGGTGGAGAACCTGCTGGTGGCCCAGCACCGCCACCTGAACAACAACCTCATTTCCGGCTTGCTGAAAACCCCCAACTACCGCACTCGCGAAAAGAAGTCCCTGGACCGCGCCAGTTACTGGCTGGAACGGGTGGGGTTGCTGGAGTTGGCAAACGTGGAGGCCGGCAACCTCGCCTACGGCCAGCAACGACGGCTGGAGATTGCCCGCTGCATGGTGACCGAGCCGAAATTGCTGATGCTGGATGAGCCGGCCGCTGGCCTGAACCCGTCGGAAACCCGCGACCTCAATCAGCTGATTGTCAGCCTGAAAGAGGATTACAACGTCTCGGTGGTGCTCATCGAACACGACATGAGCCTGGTCATGGACATTTCCGACCGCATCAACGTCATCAACCAGGGGCGTCCCCTGGCCAGTGGCACGCCGGACGAAATCCGCAACAACGATGACGTCATCAAAGCGTATCTGGGTGAGGCCTGAACCATGTCAATGCTAGTACTTGAGGATGTCCATACCCACTATGGCAAGATCGAAGCGCTGCACGGCGTGTCCGTCGAGGTCAACAAGGGCGAGATCGTGTCACTCATTGGCGCCAACGGGGCCGGCAAGACCACGCTGCTGATGACCGTGTGCGGGAGCCCCCAGGCCAGTTCCGGCCGGGTCATTCTGGAAGGCCGGGACATCACCCGGGATCCCACCGCCAGTATCATGCGGTCGGGCATCGCCATTGTGCCGGAAGGGCGGCGGGTGTTCTCCGGCCTGACGGTGGAGGAAAACCTTCACATGGGCGGGTTTTTCAACACCAAGGCGGAGATCCGCAAAAGCCAGGATCACGTCTATGACCTGTTTCCGCGTCTCAAGGAGCGGGAGCACCAGCGGGCCGGCACCATGTCCGGCGGTGAACAGCAGATGCTGGCGATCGGACGGGCGCTGATGAGCAAGCCCAACATGATCATTCTGGACGAACCGTCGCTGGGGCTTGCCCCGCTGGTGATCAAACAGATCTTCGAGATCATCGGTCAGCTGCGGGAGGAAGGGATCACGGTGTTTCTGGTGGAGCAGAATGCCCACCAGGCACTGAACCTGGCAGACCGCGGCTACGTGCTGGAGACCGGCAGGATCCGCCTGCACGATACCGGCAAGAACCTGCTGGCAAATCCGGACGTGCAGAATGCCTATCTGGGCGGCTGACCCGCGCCGGAACTGGCGGCGCAGGTAACAAAAAGCCGGAGCATGCAGCCATGCTCCGGCTTTTTTGTTCTGGAACACCCGAGCGCGATTACTTAACGCTCTTGATGGTGCCCTTGTAGCCTTCAACGGTTACGTCGATGGTACCGTACACCAGGTAATCGTTCTTCTTGACGGTGTAACGCGGCGCCACAATCACGTCTGCGCCAGAGGCTGAGATCGCGTTGTAAGCTGCAGCAGACTTGACCGAAGCCACCGGGTCCAGGCCACCCAGACTAAACGCGCTGCCACCACCGTTTCCGTATTCCATGCCGTCAGCGAACTGAGTGTCGTCGTTCATAGTGAAGAACAGAACCTTGGTCGCAGAAGACTGACCGGTGATCTTCTCGCCCACTTCGATATCTGCCTTGATATCGGTGCCCACGGAACCGTTCAGGGGAACCGGGCTGGAGCTGACGTTCAGGGAGGAGCAGCCGGTCATTGCGCCGGTCAGCAGCAGGCTGGATACGATAAGTGCTTTTTTCACAGATAAGACTCCATGTGTTGTGTGTAAGCCTTCATGGCCGCGCGCACTATACCGAAACGCTCTTTATATAACAATAGTTTCACATTTCATCTTTCTAAAGACGTTTTTGGAATATGAACACGTGATCATATTTTTGCGCTTTCCGGGACAAATCAATAACTCACACCATTGTAAACTTGCCTTTCCGGGAATTGGACTATACTCACTTGAACGGTCAACCTGTCTCCATGGGAAATCAGTCAGGGCCGTTACCGTGCACGCGCCACCAGGGGGTGGCCGGTGCGGAAAGCGACGAGAGCTAGACCACAACAAGGAGTGGATAATGAAAAAACTGATCGCAGGTGCAATTCTTCTGGGCGCGTCATCCATGGCTTTTGCACAGCCTGGTTGTGGCGTGGGTGCCATGATCTGGAAGGGCCAGTCCGGCATTGCCCCTCACGTCCTGGCAGCAACCACCAACGGCACGTTCGGTAACCAGACCTTCGGTATGACCACCGGTACGCTGGGTTGTCAGACTAACCAGTCTGTCCAGTCCATGGCGATGTATATGGACAGCAACATCGACAAGGTCGCCCGTGACATGTCCCGCGGCTCTGGCGAAAACCTCGATACCCTCGCCGTTCTTCTGGGTGTAGACGAAGCGGATCGTGATTCCTTCCGCCAGATCCTGCAGGACAACTTCGCAACCATTTTCCCCAACTCGGAAACCACCTCCGGTGAAGCCGTTGACGCAATCGTGGCTCTGCTGGAAAAAGATCAGGCACTGAGCAAGTACGTAGCGGCCTGATCGCTCAACACCAAGGGATTCAGTGCGCCAGGGACGGCGCACCTCCCTGCTCCAACCCATCCGCCCAATCCGGATTCGACCGACTATCCATGCGCACTACGCTCCAGTACGTACTGGCCTTGATCTGGCTGGCATCAGGCACGCCGACATACGCCAACCCGCTTCCCGACACAGGACAACTACACGAACACCCCGACTGGCTGACACTGATTCACTACCAGCCGAACCGGTACACCGACGGTTACACCAGCCAGGCCGACGACGACGCCTTTTTTCTCAGTGACGACGGCAAGCACTCGCCCGAGGCGGAACTGCAAGCAACCCTGGCCGCGATTTCTGCGCCCGGCGAGAGTGACGATCACGCCCGCTGCCGTTTCCCGGCCCGAGACCGTTGGCTGAGGGAACAACTGGAACTGCCGGACACCGACATTGAATGTCCGGAATACGACGACTGGAAAGCCACCCTGAACACCGAAACCGTGACACTGGTGTTCGCCGCGTCTTACCTGAACAGCCCATCGTCCATGTTTGGTCACACCTTTATCCGCCTCGACCCACCCCAGGATGACGACGAGGCTGACCTGTTGCTGGCTAACACCATTTCCTACGCTGCCGACGCCGCGGCCCACGACAGCGAAATCCTGTTCGCCTACAAGGGCATCTTCGGCGGCTATCCCGGCATCACATCCATCAAGCCCTATTACGAGATGGTGCGGCTGTATTCGGACATCGAGCATCGGGACCTGTGGGAATACCAGCTCAACCTGACCGAAGACGAAGTGGACGTTATGCTCGCCCACGCGTGGGAGTTGCGGGACATCAATTTTGACTACTACTTCTTTGACGAAAACTGCGCCTACCGCCTGCTGGCGCTGATTGACGTGGCGCGCCCGGGTACCGACCTGCTGGATGAAGTCAGCACCCACGCCATTCCCTCGGACACCGTGCGCTGGGTGGTCGACAAAGAACTGGTGGAGGAAGTGAAGTACCGCCCCTCTGCCGCCACCAGTGTGACTCACTCCCTGGACACCTTGCCGACGGATCACCAGACTCTGGCAGCGGCGGTGGCCAATGGCTACGTGGCGGTCGACTCGCATGAGGTCAACCTGCTCCCTGACCGTGAGCGAGCACATCTGCTGGACGCCACCTACGATTACGTGCGCTACCAGAGTGAAGCCGATGCCTGGCCCCGGGAACACGCCGCGCCGCTGTCACATGACCTGCTACGAACCCGCAGCCAGATCCGCGACGTCGCCGCGCCGGACAAACCACCCGAGCCGGGGGTGCGTGACGACCAGGGCCATGACACCTTCCGCTTCAGCGTCGCCGGCGGTCGCCTGGGTGACCGCAATTTCAGCCAGTTGACCCTGCGCCCGGCCTATCACGACGTACTGGACCCGCCCGCCGGCTATCGCAGTGGCGCCCAACTCCAGTTTCTGCGCATGGACGCCCGTTATTACACCGACAATGACGAGTTGCAGATGGAGCAGCTTGTGGGGGTGGAAATCCGCTCCCTGTCGCCCCGTAACCAGTTCTTCTCACCGCTGTCGTGGCAGGTGGGCTTCGGCGGCCGCCGCACCGACACCGAAACCGACCGGGTGTTCACCCCCTACCTGGAAGGCGGTGCGGGCGGCAGCTGGATGCTGGGCGCGAACGTGCAGGCGTTCGCCCTCGCCACCGCCGATCTGGAAATCGACAACGACCTCAACAAAGGCTATGACGCCGCACCGGGCGCCGATCTCGGGCTGCTGCACCAGAACAACCGCTTCAGCCTGATGGCCGGGGTGAAAACCAAAG
>JAEPMM010000233.1 GCA_017643965.1 Marinobacter sp. | reverse complement strand
CGATCCGGCCCCGATGGATCAGGGCGATCAGTTGCTCCACGGTAGACACGCCGAGGAACACGTCGTAGCCGTTGCTCTTCAGCCACAGTTCTTCATTGCTGCCGGACACCACGCCAAGCCGGGCAGTGCGTGGGTCTATGTCTGCTTTGCCGGAAAAGAAATACCACTTCTCCAGCGCGATGGGCGCGGTCGGCACGCCCACACGGTCCAGCTCATCCGAGGAATCGATGGCGAAGTAGCCATCAATCAGGTTACGGCGCAGGGCATGCACCGCGCGGTTCTGAGGCGCCACTCTGACGGAGACCGATGACCCGGCCAGACCGACGCCGCACACCACCGCCTCAACGGTTTCGCCACGGACAATGGTGCCGATCGCGCTGTCACTATCAACAACCTGATAGGGAGGAGCGGTAAAGGTGTAGAGGTTCAGTTCCGCCAGGGCCGTGTGAGAAAAGCCAAGAATCAGGATGGCTACGACCCGTTTCAGGAATCCACGCATGCCCATGAATAGCGCCAGCTTCCATTTTGTAGACAATAGTGCCCGTAATGGTAGCAGCGGAATCGAAAAAATGCGTTACAGCTTTTCAATGTTGATCAGCAGCTGTTCCCCCCGCTTCAACAGGGCCGTGCGCTGTTCCGGTTTCTGTTTGTCCCAATTGCGGTACATCATTCCCATGCGCGGATTGTTGGCGAAATCATCGCGGTGGCGGTCGATAAAATGCCAGTACAGGGCATTGAAGGGGCAGGCATCCTCTTCGGTGGATTTGTTGACCTTGTAGTGGCAGCTTTTACAGTGATCCGACATCCGGTTGATGTACTTGCCACTCGCCGCATAGGGCTTGGAACCCAGGTAACCGCCATCGGCATGCATCACCATACCCAGCACATTGGGCAGTTCCACCCAGTCATAGGCATCGGCGTACACCGCCAGGTACCAGTCACAGATCTCTTCCGGTTTGATGCCAGCCAGCAGCGCGAAATTGCCCGTGACCATCAACCGCTGGATGTGGTGGGCATAGGCGTTGCGGTGGGTGGCGTCGATGGCCTTGTGCATGCACCGCATTCGGGTGTCGCCGGTCCAGTAGAACCACGGCAGGGCGCGGCTGTTGCCAAGCCGGTTTTCGGCGGCATAGCCCGGCATGTTCAGCCAGTAAATACCACGCACGAATTCCCGCCACCCGAGAATCTGGCGAATGAAACCCTCCACCGCGTTGATCGGTGCGCGCCCGCCATACCAGGCCTGCGCGGCGGCCTCACACACCGCCAGGGGGTCCAGCAGGCCGGCATTGATGTAGGGGGAGAGGATGGAATGGAACAGCCAGTCCTCGTCATCCGACATGGCGTCCTGATAGGCGCCGAAACAGGGCAGGGCAAAATCGATAAAGTAATCCAGTGCCTGCGCAGCGTCCTCGGCGGTCACGGCGAAGTGGAAATCCTCCGTGGTGCCGAAGTGATCGCCAAAGTGCTCATCCACCTGCCTGATGACCTCTGCGGTCACGGCGTCGGGCTCGACCCGGAACGGCGCCGGTGCCGGTGGTTTGCCCGTCCATTTGCGGCGGTTGTCAGCATCAAAATTCCACTGGTCGCCCTCCGGCTTGCCTTCGGGGGTCATCAGTAACCCGGTTTTTTTCCGCATTTCCCGGTAAAAGAACTCCATCCGCAGCTGTTTGCGACCCTCGGCCCAGTCGGCAAACTCCTGTTTGCTGGCAATGAAGCGTGTGTCCGGGCGGATCTCGACCGGCACCCCCAGCCGTTCATGCCACTGGCTGATCTGCTCATGCAGGCGCCACTCGCCGCACTCGGTCGTTATCACCCGGTCTGCGCCGGCATCCTTCAGCTGGCCGGCGATCACCGCTTCCAGACTCTGCGCCTCATTGTCGGGGTGATAGCGCTGGTAGTGCACCTGCCAGCCATCTGCCTCCAGCTGCCGGGCGAAATGGCGCATGGCGCTGAACAGCAGCACCAGCTTCTTCTTGTGGTGATTGGTGTAGCTGGCCTCGGCATGGACCTCTGCCATCACCACCCGGTCCCGCTGGCGATCGCCGTTCCGGAGTGCACTGATGTCGGTGGTCAGCTGGTCGCCGAGGATCAGGATCAGGTGTGCCATGGCCGGGGTGCTCCTTTGCGTGCGGGTAGGCCCCCATCAGGGGTAGTGGGAATACGCCGGGGGCGCAAGGGTGGTTCAGCCGGCGGCCCGATTGAATCCGCCTGGGGCGGTTTTGCGGTCCGTAAGCTGATCCGTATCAAATCGGAAACCAGTCAGTTGCCCTACCATGGGCGGCATTCCTGACCTGACCCTTTGCCCCGTTCCGAGTTTGACTATGGCTTCCAGTTCCGCACTCGCTTCCACCCGCCAGCCCTTCATCTGGGATGATGCGCTGATACAACGCTATGATCTGAGCGGCCCGCGCTACACCTCTTACCCGACAGCCGTTGAGTTCGACCCGCATTATCCGTTGAACGATATGGCGCAGGCGGCTGCCCGCAGCCAAGCAAGTGGCCGGCCGCTGTCACTCTATACGCACCTGCCGTTCTGTGCGCACCTCTGTTACTACTGTGCCTGCAACAAGGTGATCACCAGGAAGCGTGACAAGGCCATGCCCTACGTGGAGCGCCTGCTGAAAGAGGCTGCTATGCAGGCGCGACTGTTCGGCGCGGACCGGCCGGTTCGTCAGTTGCATTGGGGCGGTGGCACCCCCACCTTCCTGCCGCGAGAGGTGATGGCCCACCTGATGGCGGGCTACAGTGAGCTGTTCAATCTGCAGCGCGATGAAGAGCGGGACTACAGTGTGGAGATCGACCCGCGGGAAGTGGGTCAGGACACCCTGCCGACGCTCTGGGATCTGGGCTTCAATCGCATCAGCCTGGGAGTTCAGGACCTGAATCCCCGGGTACAGAAAGCCGTAAACCGCATCCAGCCCCGCGAGATGACCGAGACCGTGCTGAGCGAAGCCCGTCGACTCGGCTTCCGATCGATCAATCTGGACCTGATCTACGGCTTGCCCCACCAGACGCCGGAGAGCTTTGCAGAAACTCTGGAGGCGGTCATCGAGATGGCTCCCGACCGGCTCTCGGTGTTCAGTTATGCCCACCTGCCGGACCGGTTTTTTCCGCAAACCCGCATTTTGGCAGACACCCTGCCCACGCCGCAGCAGAAGCTGACGATCCTCCACAGCACCATCAACCGCTTGCTGGAGGCCGGGTACGAATACATTGGCATGGACCACTTCGCCCGGCCGGACGACAGCCTGGCGGTGGCCCAGCGGGCAGGCCGGCTGCACCGCAACTTCCAGGGCTACACCACCCATTCCGATTGCGACCTGGTGTCGCTGGGTGTGTCCGCCATCGGCCAGACCGACGATGCCTATTTCCAGAACAACCACGACCTGCCAGCCTGGGAAGCGGCCATTGATGCCGGCCAGCTCGCCATCACCAAAGGCGTGAACCTGACCCGGGACGATCGTATCCGCCGCTGGGTGATCGGCCAGCTGATCTGTCAGTTCCGGCTGGACCGGCAGCAGTTTGCGGACCAATGGGGTGAGAACCCGGACCGCTACTTCGCCGATGAGTTGCGAAGGCTGCAACCGATGATGCGCGACGAACTGATTGCCGATGACGGCCGAACGCTGCAGGTCCTGCCCGCAGGGCGGATACTGATACGGGCGATCTGCCAGATCTTTGATCGGTACCGGAAGGCGGGGGCAAGCCAGCGATTCTCGCGGATCATCTGATGGAACCTTCTGTGTCCATCTGTATGACGGGTCAGAGGCAATGGACCGAAATCAACCCCCGGTCATGTTCATGAATCGCAGGATCTGCACGTCGCCATCGGTCGAGAAGTGGTGGCGCTCAGGCTTCAGGTCCATGGCGTCGATGATGGCCTGACGCAGAGGCGCGTCCGACTCGGGATGGGCGCGCAGCACGTGGCGCAGATCCACCGAATGCTCGTTACCGAGGCAGAGCAACAGGCGGCCTTCCACTGTCATCCGGACACGATTGCAGGTGGCGCAGAAGTTGTGCGAGTGGGGAGATATGAAGCCAACCCGGATGTCGCTGTCGGCCATCCGGTAATAGCGGGCCGGCCCGCCGGAATCCTCCGGTGTGGGCGTCAGTTCATGATGCTGGCCGATGATGCCGCGAACTTCGTCACTGGTGCACAGCACCAGCCCGCGGTCGTGATCGGAGATCTCGCCCAGTGGCATCTCCTCGATAAAGGTAATGTCCACCTTCTTCTGACGGGCAAACTCCACCAGCTCCGGTACTTCCTGATCGTTGCCGCCTTTCATCACCACGGTGTTGAGCTTGATGCCCTGAAACCCGGCGTCTTTGGCGGCCTCGATGCCGTCCAGCACCTGGCTCAGCCGTCCGGTGCGGGTAATGCGGTGAAACTTGTCCGGGTCCAGGGAATCCAGGCTGATGTTAAGCCGGTTCAGTCCCGCCTTGCGCAGGGATTCCGCCATGGTTGGCAGCTGGCTGCCGTTGGTGGTCATGGCAAAGTCCCGCAGGCCGTAACTGCCGGTTTCCTTCACCAGCTCCAGGATATCCTTACGCACCAGAGGCTCGCCTCCGGTCAGCCGGATTTTTTCGGTACCCAGGGAAACAAACGTTCTTGCCACCCTGGCAATTTCCTCCAGAGTGAGCACCTGCTGACGGGGCAGGAATGTCATCTCTTCGGCCATACAGTACACGCAGCGGAAATCGCATCGATCAGTAACGGACAGGCGCACGTAGTTTACGGTGCGGCCGAATCGGTCTGTCAGCGTGGTCTGTGGCATGGAGGCAATCCTGTTACAGCACTGTTGTTCGATGTCTGAACATCAGTAGAGCAAGGATCGTCGGCCGGATCAATCATTCCGATAACGCGCGGGTCGATTCCGGTGGCTGGGCTGCTGCCGTTTCAGCAACCGGGAAGATCTATGCATCAAATGCCGGTAAACTTTGTACCATGAGACGCGACAGCCGAGCGTCCAGCAGACGCGTGATGACAGGGAGAACCGGATTCAAAGTTCTTGCGTATATCTTTGCCGGATTTGGGCACAGGCCCATGTTTTCAGGTTGTCGGCGTTCCTGGGTTCCGGGTCGTCGTATGGAACTGGCTAACTGCATCTCTGGAGTATTTGAATGCACATCACCCGTTACACAGATTACTCAATACGCGTACTGATCTATCTGGCAGTGCAGGGTGATCGTCTCACCACGATTCAGGAAATTGCTGACAGCTACGAGATTTCCAAGAACCATCTGATGAAAGTGGTTCATCAGCTCAACAAGAAAGGCTATATAGAAACAGTTCGGGGCAAGAAAGGTGGCATGCGCCTGCACATGTCGCCCGGCGACATCAACATGGGCATTCTGGTTCGTGAAACGGAGCAGGACATGAGCATCGTTGAATGCTTTTCGTCGAAGAATGCGTGTCGCATCGCGCCAGTGTGCGGTCTCAAATCGATGTTTGCGGAAGCACTCGACGCCTTTCTCAACGCGCTGGACAAATACACACTGGCGGATGTCATTCAGGAACAGCACAGGCCGCAATTGCTGCGACTCTTGCAGATAGCCTGAGCCAGAGTGGCCGTCAACGGAATTCTCCGATGACGGCCAGGGGCCGAATTAGGCCATCTGCGGGGCGATGCGCTGGCGCACACGATCCGGCAGCGAGTAGCTGACGATGCGCTTGAGCACGGTGCCGTACTGCTTGG
>JAEPMM010000319.1 GCA_017643965.1 Marinobacter sp. | reverse complement strand
GATCCAGCCCAACCAGCACGGGGTGATTAGCCGCCCCGGTACCGAAACCGAACTCCACCTGGTTGTCCAGATTCAGGCCGTCAATGCGGCCGAAACTGTCGAACCGTGACCGGGTAATGGTGCGCTGGTCCGCCTGCAGACCGGTGGTGTAAATGGTGCGGTCGTCCACGTCGTTGCGGTAGTTGCGCACATTCTGGCGCAGAGTGACGCGATCACTGACCCGGTGCTCGAATTCATAGCCGACCGCGGTTTCCCGGCGCTCGTATTCGTCGTACCCGGGCTCACCGGTGAACCGGTTGTCAGGAATGCTGCCGTTGGGATTGGGTTCCAGTGTGCCCTGCAGCGGGTAGCGCTGGGATGGCTGGGTGTCGTCATACTGCAGGTGAGCCAGCACCGTGAAGCGGGTGGCGTCGGTGGGTTGCCAGGTCAGGCTGGGTGCCAGGTATTTGCGGTTATCGTCGACGAAATCCACCTGGGTTTCGCTGTCCCGCACCAGACCCACCAGCCGCAGCGCCAGCGTGTCACTGTCATTGACCGCACCGCTGATGTCGAACTGGCCCTGGCGCAGCTCGTTGGAGCCGGCTTCGAGGCGGACTTCACGACGGCTGTCGAAGGTCGGTCGCTTGGACACGTAATTCACCAGGCCGCCGGGCCCGGCCTGACCATACAGCACCGACGACGGGCCTTTCAGCACGTCGATGCGCTCGGCGCCGTAAGGCTCAAGGCTGTAACCGCCGGCAAAGTCCGGGTTGCTCAGTTTGAGGCTGTCACGGAAGATGCCGCTGGTGGCCACATCGAACCCGCGAATGCGCAGGAACGTGGTGCGGGGTTCAAAACCGAAGGTCTCGCCGCGGGCACCGGCGGTGTAGCGCAACACTTCCGCCAGGTTGGCGGCGTTCTGGTCGCGGATCTCGTCGGCGGTAACGGTACTGATGGACTGCGGCGTTTCGGTGATGGCGGTGGCGGTTTTGGTGCCGGTCAGCGTGGTGTCGGCGGCGTAGCCGTCAATCGGGGCGGTGCCGCTGTTTGGTACCGAGTCCGCGGACACTTCGATGGCGCCCAGTTCCTCCACCTTGTCATCCCCGGCAGATCCGTTCTGGGCTTGGGCGGCGGCAGGCGCCAGAGCCACGGCGGCAATCGCCAGCGCCAGTACCGAGGGTGTGAAAGACCAACCGCAACGGGATTGTGTGATCATGACTTCTTCTCCGAATGCTAAAAATAATGCGAAGCATTCTCATTAAAGTATTAGCCAAAGTCAATCATCATGGCGGTGCTCTGTCTGGGTTTTTGGGGTGTTGTGGAGAATCGACCCCCGATAAGGCCGCCGTCGGCGTCTCTATCGGGGGTCGTTGCGGGTCGGTCAGGCGGTAAAGCTCATGTCCTCCGCGTCCAGCTGCATCAGGTTCTTGCTGGGGCTGAGCATGCTGGTGGCATGGGCCTGGGCTCGTGGCAGCAGGCGCTCATAGTAGAACTCTGCCGTGGCCAGCTTGGCCTTGTAGAACGCCTCGGCATCGTCACCGCCGTTGTCCAGCTTGTCTGCCGCGACGGCGGCCTGACGCGCCCAGATGTAGGCCATGAACACATAGCCGCTGTACATCAGGAAGTCGTTGGCCGCGGCGCTGACCATGTCCCGGTCCTTGCGGGCGGCCAGCATCAGCCGCACGGTCAGCAGGTTCCATTGTGCGGTGAGCTTGAGCAGCTCCACCGCGAACGGACGCAGGCGTTTGTCGGTCAGGTGCTTGCGGGCGGAGTTGGCGAGCATCAGGGTGAATTCGCGTACCGCGCCGCCCTGGGTCATCAGCAGGACCTTGCGGCCCAGCAGGTCCAGAGCCTGGATACCGGTCGTGCCCTCGTACAGGGTGGCAATCCGGGTGTCGCGGGCAATCTGTTCCATACCGTGTTCGCGGATGTAGCCGTGGCCACCGAACACCTGAATGCCCAGGTTGGCCGCCTCGTTACCCAGTTCAGTCAGGAAACCCTTGAGAATCGGCGTCAGGAAGCCCAGTTTGTCGTCAAACTTCTCGGCTTTCTTCTCGTCACCCGCGGTGTGAGCCTCCACCATGTGATCCGCCACGCGGGCAGCGTAATACAGCATGCCCCGGCCGCCCTCGGCGATGGCTTTCTGGGTCAGCAGCATGCGGCGAACGTCAGCGTGGTGAATCAGTGCATCCGCCGAATGCTCCGGGTCTTTCTTGCCCGACAGCGCGCGCATGGAGCGGCGCTCCTTAGCGTAGTCCAGCGCCCACTGGTAAGACAGTTCCGCCGGGCCCACACCCTGAATGGCGGTGCCGATGCGGGCGGTGTTCATGAAGGTGAACATGCAGTTCAGGCCTTCGTTTTCCGGCCCGATCAGGAAACCGGTGGCACCGTCGAAGTTCATCACGCAGGTGGCCGACGCCTTGATTCCCATCTTCTTTTCCAGGCTGCCGCAGGTCACGCCGTTGCGCTCACCCACACCGCGATCGGCGCCGGGCAGGAACTTGGGCACAATGAACAGGCTGATGCCGCGGGTGCCCTTGGGGGCATCCGGCAGCCGCGCCAGCACAATGTGGACAATGTTCTCGGTCAGGTCGTGGTCACCTGAGGAAATGAAGATCTTGGTGCCGGTCAACTTGTAGCTGCCGTCCGCCTGGGGCTCGGCTTTGGTCTTCATCTGGCCCAGGTCGGTGCCGCACTGGGGTTCGGTCAGGCACATGGTGCCGCCCCAGCGGCCTTCCGTCAGCGGTACCAGATAGGTCTGCTTCTGGTCTTCGCTGCCGTGCAGGAAAATGGTGTTCATGGCGCCGAGAGACAGCCCCGGATACATCGAGAACGGCCAGTTGGCGGTGCCCATCATTTCCTGTTTCAGCAGGCCCATGGAGGCCGGCAGTCCCTGGCCACCGTAGGCTTCGGGTGCCGACAGTCCCTGCCAGCCGCCCATGGCGTACTGCTCGTAAGCTTCCTTGTAGCCTTTCGGGGTTGTTACCACGCCGTCTTCCAGCTTGCAGCCTTCCTCATCGCCGGGCTGGTAGAGCGGGCTGAGGACTTCCTCACACAACTTGCCGCATTCGCTGAGAATGGCTTCCACCACGTCCGGGGTGGCGTTTTCGCCGCTGTTCAGGGACGCGTAATGGCTCGGATAGTCGAATACTTCGTTGAGCAGGAACTTCATGTCGCGCAGGGGCGCCTTATAAACCGGCATAACTGTACCTCTGTCCTGATGAAAAATCGGCTGGGAGGGGAGCATCCCCTCCGATGGCTAGTGTTTTACGGCATTCAAACAACCGTTCCATTGACGAAAACCGCCCGGGGGGATGTCAGAAAAGACAATTGGCTGAAATGACGGTAGCCGGTTTGTGCAGCTTCACAGGCTGATCGAATCGGGCCTTTGGCCCGTATTAACTAGCCATCTGAACAAAAAACAACCGGACATCCACCCGCCTAGGAGAGTGTAAAAGTCATGCAAATACCCGGATTCTGGAAGAAACCCGCTGGCCCGAAATCACCGGTCTGGTTATGGTTGTCAGTATTGTTTTTGGCCGGCTGTGCCGGGCCGTCCCTCGAGGACTACCGCGATCGCGGGCCGGAACTGGTGCCGGAGCGCTTTTTCGAGGGCGAACTTTCCGCCCGCGGCGTGGTCAAGGACTTCTCCGGCGCGGTGATCCGCACGTTTGACGCCGACATAGACGCCAGCTGGGACGACAACGGCGTGGGCACCTTGGATGAAGAATTCCGTTTCGACGACGGCGAAGTGCAGACCCGGGTATGGACGCTGACACCCAGCGACGAGGGTTATCACGCCGACGCCGGCGATGTGGTGGTACCCGGCACCATGCGATGGCAGGGCAACGCCATCCATATGAACTACGTATTACGGGTGTCATACGGCGATGGCACCATCGATGTGCGCATGGACGACTGGATGTATCTGATCACACCGGACACCCTCATCAACCAGACCACCATGAGCAAATGGGGCATTGATGTCGGCGAAGTGGTGTTGGTCATTTCCAAAAAACCTGAAGACTGAATCGAGAATCGAGAGCTGTATGCTGAAACAAAGTTTGATCGCGCTGGTGCTGGTGGTATTCGCCGTCGGTGGCGTGCTGACGTACCAGTATGTGGATGGCGGATCAGACGGCGGAGACCAGCGGGCGCGTCCGGCGAGCGTGGTGAACACCGCCAATCCGACCCGGGACACCGTGCGTGACCAGGTCAACGCGGTGGGCAGTCTCAAGGCTCTGGATGCGGTGGAACTGACCACCGAGGTCAGCGGCCGCGTGGTGGAGCTG
>JAEPMM010000107.1 GCA_017643965.1 Marinobacter sp. | reverse complement strand
TCGTGGATGCTCACCGGCTGATCGTCAACGACGACGTCGAAATCACGGCCGGTCGTATTGTGGTGGCCACCGGGTCACGGCCCGGTATTCCGGACATGCTCAAGGAAGCCAAGGATCGCCTGGTGGTCAATGACGACATCTTTGAGTGGCACGACCTGCCGGCATCGGTGGTGGTATTCGGCCCCGGTATTATAGGGATGGAGCTGGGTCAGGCCCTGAGCCGTCTCGGTGTGCGGGTGCGCATGTTCGGCCGGGGCGGCTCCCTCGGCCCGATCCGCGAACAGAAAATGCGGGACTACGCCCTCAAAACCTTCCGCCGTGAGTTTGAGTTACACCCGGAAGGCGACGTCAAAGCGGTAGAACGCACCGGGGAAGGGGTGGCGGTCACCTTTGTGGACGACGACCGGGGTGAGATTACCGAGACCTTCGATTACCTGCTGGCCGCCACCGGCCGACGGCCCAATGTGGATCAGCTGGACATCCAGAACACCGACATCGAGCTGGACGATCGCGGTACGCCACGATTCAATCGCTACACCCTGCAATGCGGCGACAGCTCTATTTTCATCGCCGGAGACTGCAACCACGATGCGCCGTTACTTCATGAAGCCGCTGATGAGGGGCGCATTGCCGGAGACAACGCCGGGCGTTTTCCCGACGTGCGGGCCGGGTTGCGCCGCACGCCGCTGGCGGTGGTGTTTACTGATCCGCAGATGGCCACGGTGGGACTGACGCTTGATGAGGTGGATGAACGTTGCAAGGGTTGTTATGGCGTTGGCGAGGTGTCGTTTGAGGGGCAGGGCCGCAGCCGGGTCATCGCCAAGAACCGCGGTCTGCTGCGGGTATACGGTGAGAGGGGCAGCGGTCAGTTTCTTGGCGCTGAAATGTTTGGCCCCGCAGCCGAGCACATTGCCCATTTGCTGGCCTGGTCCGTCCAACGCCGCATGACGGTCAGCGAAATGCTCGATATGCCCTTCTATCACCCCGTCATTGAAGAAGGCGTGAGAACTGCCCTGCGGAATCTCAATCGCAACCTGAGCATTGGCCCGGAGGTCATCAAGCACTGCATGGATTGTGGTCCCGGGGCATAGGCGCCGGGCGGGCCTGCCGCTCGCGGCGGGCCCAGAATTTCTCGTGGAAGAAATAGGCCACGGTGTTGATCGCCGGCTCCACCATCGCAATCAGGCTGCCGATCAGGATGTCGCCGGTCAGCAAAAACGCCACGGTAAAAGCGACGGTGAAATGGGTCAGGGCGAAGGTGATGGTTTTCAGCAGAGAGTTGTCGCCGCTGTTCTGGTGATCGTGGATAAACAGTTTGAGCGCACTCATGATCAATCCCGCCTGATAAAAGTCATGTGTCATCGTTTCAACTTCATCATGGGGCAAGTGATAATCATTGTTAAATAAATTGTGTGAAGAAAATTGATAGGGTGGCACTATTAGTGGAATTGGCGAACTAAACTTCACGGATTTGCACGGTCTGGCTACTATCGAAGTCAGATTTCATTCAGTAACTGTCAAGGAGACACGTTATGGGTAAGAACTTTATCGGTCTGGATACCGCCAAAACCGAACAGTTGGCCAGCTCTTTGAACGATCTGCTGTCCAACTACCAGATCTTCTACATGAACGTTCGCGGCTACCACTGGAACATCAAGGGCGACAACTTCTTCGAGTTGCACGTCAAGTTCGAGGAGCTGTACGACGACCTGCTGCTCAAGATAGACGAGATCGCTGAGCGTGTGCTGACTCTGGGCCATCGGCCGGCCCATGCCTACAGCACCTACATCGAGAAATCGGAAGTGCCGGAAAGAAAGGATGTGTCCGACGGCAAGGCAGCCATGGAAAATATCGTCGAGAGCTTCGCCAAGCTCATCGGCAAGCAGCGCGAACTGCTGCACCTGGCCGGTGAAGCCGATGATGAGGGCACCGTGGCATTGATGAGCGATTACATCTCCCAGCAGGAGAAGACGGTGTGGATGTATCGCAGCTACCTGGGCCACTGATCGGTTCGGGCAGTGAACGACAGAAAAAGGCGGCCTGCGGGCCGCCTTTTTTTGTGGTGTGAAGCCGCGCCGGAAACGCGCTCGTCTTGAAACTGTCCTTAAAGTGACGCACGGCTGTCACATGGTCGCCCTAGGGTGTGTCGTGACTCAACACACCAACAACTTCACCGAGGCGACCATGGAACTTCGCAAATCCCTTCTGGCGGCAGCCATCCTGACATCCACGCTCGGCCTGACCGCCTGTGACGGCGACGATGGCAACGACGGCGTTGCCGGCACCAGCCAGACCACCGTTGAGCTCAACCAGCTGGGCACCTATGCCAGTGGTGTGTTCGATGAGAGTGCCGCTGAGATCGTGGCCCACGACCCCGCCAACCAGCGCCTGTTCGTGATCAACGCCAATGACGCCACCGTAGACGTGCTGGACATCCAGGACCCGAACCAGCCTACCAAGATGGCGACGATTGACGCCACGGAAGAAGGGGCAGCGTCCAACAGTGTAGCCGTGTTCGGTGACCTGGTGGCGGTCGCGATTGAGGCGGTGGTCAAGCAGGACAACGGTAAAGTGGTGTTCTATAACGCCAGCGACCTGGGCAAGGTGGGCGAAGTGGAGGTGGGCGCGTTGCCGGACATGCTCACATTCACCCGGGATGGCCAGAAGGTGCTGGTGGCCAACGAAGGCGAACCCAGTGACGACTACACCGTGGACCCGGAAGGTTCCGTCAGCATCATTGACCTGTCGGCCGGTGTTGCCGGTGCTACCGTGACCACTGCGGCCTTCACCGCGTTCAACGGCCAGGAAGATCAGCTGCGCGCAGAGGGCGTGCGCATTTTCGGGCCCGGCGCCAGTGCCGCCCAGGACTTTGAGCCGGAATACATTGCGGTGTCGGTCGACAACGCCACCGCTTGGGTGGCGCTGCAGGAAAACAATGCCGTGGCGGAACTGGACATTGAAGCCGGCGAGATCACCCGCATCCTGCCACTGGGTTTCAAGGACCACAGCATTCTCGGCAACGAGCTCGATGCCAGTAACCGTGACCTCAATGACATCGACAACGACGGTCGCATCAATATCCGCAACTGGCCGGTGAAAGGCATGTACCAGCCGGATGCCATCACCAGCTACGGCTTCAACGGCAAGACCTACTACATCACCGCCAACGAGGGTGATTCCCGCGACTACGACGGCTTCAGCGAAGAGTTCCGCATCAAGGACCTGACACTGGCCGCGGGCGCGTTTGCAGACGACATCCAGAACGATGAGAATCTGGGCCGGCTCAACGTCACCTCGACACTGGGCGTCAGCAACGGCTGCGACCCGTCAGACCCTGCCACAGACGTGGCGGTGGATTGTGAATACAGCGAACTGTATTCCTACGGCGCCCGCTCGTTTTCCATCTGGACCGCGGACGGCACGCAGGTGTTTGACAGCGGCAGCGAGTTCGAGCGCATTACGGCTCGGGTGATACCGGACAACTTCAACAGCAACAATGATGAGAATGCCTTCGACAACCGTTCCGATGACAAGGGGCCAGAGCCCGAAGCGGTGGTGACGGGCGAGATCAATGGCCAGACCTTTGCGTTCATCGGCCTCGAACGGGTTGGTGGACTCATGGTCTACAACGTCACCAACCCCCAGAATCCGGTCTTCGTGCAGTACCTGAACAACCGCAACTTCAGCGCCACCCAGATGGAACTGGAAGCCGGTATGGCGGGTGATCTGGGGCCGGAAGGTCTGGCGTTTATCAGCGCAGAGAACAGCCCGAACGGCGCGCCGATGTTGGCTGTGGGCAACGAAGTGAGTGGCACCACCACCCTGTACGGGATCGATGTGATCGAGCTCAAAGCCGACTGATCGCGCCTGCAGTGACAAAAAAGCCGGAGCCTGTCTCCGGCGTTTTTGTGGTCGCCTTAAACGGCAAGCTCGAGAGGCGGTACCTGCTGGTGCAGGAACCATTTTTCGGTCACCACCCTGCGGGTAAACCAGTGGGAGCGCATCAGGGTGCTGGCCAGGGGCGCCTTCACCCACTCCGGCACCTGCCAGCCCTGATCGGCATCGGTGGCGCGGGTTCCGAAACGCTCGGCGATGGCCTCACCATAGGCCTGGAGCGCCTGGGCGGAATTGTCTCCGGCCTCGCGGATCACCCGGGCGGCAATCAGCGCCGACTCGATGGCGGGGCGAATGCCTTCACCGCTCTGGGTATAGGCCAGGCCGGCCGAATCTCCGATCAACATGACGCCCTCGTCCACCAGCGGACGCTCGGCGTGGTTGTAGAGCAGGTAGGCGTGCCCCTTGAATCGGCCCGGAAGATCGGGCGGGATGCGGCCGCTGGCTTTCATTTCCTCGACAAACTGCTCCAGATGCCCGCTCAGCTTGTGGTTGTCCTCACGACCCAGGCCGATGTTCAGGAAGTTGCCTTTGCGGAACACCCAGGCATACCCTTTCAGGTCGCGGCAGAACCAGAGCTCCGGCGTGTCGCCGCGGGCGGCGCAGACCTCTGCCTGCGCCGGGGTCATCTCGAATTCCACTTCCTTGGCCGCCACCACGGTTTCGTGACCGCCCGGGCCCTCGCCCAGCAGGCGGGCCACCGGGCAGAAATGTCCGCCGGCGCCGACAATAAGCGGTGCCCGCCAGGTGTGGTTGATGACCCAGTTGCCGTTCTCGCGGTCGATGGACTTCACCGCCGTGGCCAGCGCTTTGGGGGCGTCAACGCGACTGAGCAGGTAGTCGTCAAACTCGCAGCGGCGGATGCCGTAACTGACCACCTCATCGTGATTATTCTCCACCGCCGGTTGCCCCATCATGCCGATCCGGAACCGGCGAATCGGCTGCAGGGTGCGGTTGGTGCTGTAATCGGCCAGGTCGATCTCGAGGCTGTTCATCACTGCTGGCGTGACCCAGCCGGCGCAGGTCTTGTCCCGCGGGAAGGACTGCTTGTCGATCATCAGGATCTTCTTGCCACTGCCCTGCAGCGAGTGGGCCAGGGTGGACCCGGCCGGGCCGGCGCCCACAATGATCAGGTCGTAGTAGTCCATGATCAGGCCTCCGGCGCAGCGGGTGTGGTGTACAGGTCCTGCCGGTTCTGCGGCAGCCGGTTGTTGCCCCCGTGGGTGAACACCACCTGGAACAACTGCAGCGAGCCGGCACGGAAGGCCGCGATGGAACCGGCCAGGTACATGCGCCAGGCACGGGCGAAGTGCTCGTCATACAGCGCGGTCACTTCCGCTTCCCGTGCGGTGAAGCGCTGCATCCAGTCGCTCAGAGTGCTGGCATAGTGCAGCCGGAGATTTTCCACGTCCAGCACGGAGAAATCGCCGTGCTCACAGATTTCCATGAACTCTCCGATGCTGGGCGGATAGGCGCCCGGGAAGATTCTTTTCTCGATCCAGGCGTTCATCAGCATGGGGCGATTGCGGCCGATGCTGTGCAGCAGGGCAATGCCGTCGGGCTTGAGCGAGCGCTGGATGAGCTCCGACAGGGCCGGGTAATTATCCTTGCCGACGTGCTCAAGCATGCCGATAGAGACAAACGCATCGTACTGGCCCTGAATGTTGCGGTAGTCGTCTTCCACATAATCGATGAGATGCGACAGCTGTTGCCGCTCCGCCTCAGCCCGGGCGTAGGCCAGCTGTTCTTTCGAGATGTTGTAGGCGTGGACTTTTACGCCGTAGTGTCTGGCCATGTAGCGGGCCAGGCCGCCCCAGCCGCAGCCGGCCTCCACCACCGTCATTCCGGGTTTGAGGCGGAGTTTGCGGCACACGTGTTCCAGTTTGGCCAGTTGCGCCTGCTCCAGGGTGAGGTCCGGGCGCTCGTAGTAGGCGCAGGTGTACTGCATCTCGGCATTATCGAGCCACAAACGATAGAACTCGTTGCCGAGATCGTAGTGGTGGTGAATGTTTTCCCGCGCCTCGGAAATACCCGTGGGGCGGGGGTTGTGATTGCGCCAGAGCGCGTCCAGCCATCGTGGCCAGCGCTGGCGGGCCTGATGAACGCAGCGGTAGAGGGTTTCCATCAGCTCGGCCAGATCGCCTTCCACATGCAGCCGACCGGCACTGTAGAGGTCGCCGAACGCCAGGTTCGGGTTGGCCACCAGTGACCTCAGGGCTTTGGGATCACTGAGGTGAATGGTGAAGCGGGCTTCGCCCGTCTCGGGCTCGATGACTTCGTGGTTCCAGAGACGGAACCGCACCGGAGGCGATCCCGCCATCCGCATGAGCTTGGCGATCAGCCAGACTTCGTAGGAGCGCGGGTCACGATCTACCTGAAGATCCTCAATGGGCAGTTTCAGCACATGAGCCTGTGGGCTGTCGGTCTGGCCGGAAGGTTCCGTTTTCTGGGCCGTACTCTGGTTCATGAATCCTTGCCTCCCTTATGGGTGAGGCGAATCCCGACTGCGCAACTGGGAAACACCGGTTGTGTCATCAGTATAGAAAATGATCGGAATTTGTCATGGAGGCGGGCAAAAACGAAAAAAGCCGGAGCGATAGCCCCGGCTTTTTTTGGCGATGCTGGATCGATGTCAGTAGGACGAACTCATCCCGAACCATTCCGGGAAGATGACAATGAGCGCCAGCACCAGAACCTGCAACAGGATGAACGGCAACACCCCTTTGTAGATGTCGGTCGTTCGCACATCGGGTGGCGCCACCCCTTTCAGGTAGAACAGAGAGAACCCGAACGGCGGCGTCAGGAAGCTGGTCTGCAGGTTCATGGCGACCAGAATGGCGAACCAGAGCATGTTGATGCCCAGGGCCTCGGCCACCGGCGCGAGAATCGGCACGATGATGAAGGAAATCTCGACGAAGTCGATGAAGAAGCCCAGTACCAGAATGACCAGCATGGCCAGAATGATAAAGCCCCATTTCTCGCCCGGGAGCTGCAGCAGCCACTCCTCCAGCAGGTAGTCACCGCCGGTGTAGCTGAAGACCATGGAAAAGGCCGTGGCGCCAATCAGAATCGCGAACACCATGGCAGTGACCTTGACCGTGTCTTTCGACGCATCCCACACCATCTTGAACGAGAACTGGCGATAGATGATGGCCAGCACCACGGCGCCCACGCCGCCCAGGACGGAGGATTCAGTGGGCGTGGCGATGCCGGTGAAGATGGAGCCCAGCACGATAACGATCAACGCCAGCGGTGGGATGATCGCCAGCAGGGCGTCAAAGACTTCACGCTTGCGCGAGACGCCGCTGTCGTCCGGCATGGCCGGCGCGGTCTCCGGCTTGAAGCGGGTCATGATCAGAATGTAGCCAATGTACAGCCCGATGAGCACCACGCCGGGCCCGACCGCCGCCTTGAACAGGTCGCCCACCGGCAAACCCAGCACATCGCCGAGGATGATCAGGATGATGGACGGTGGCACGATCTGCCCGAGCGTGCCGGAGGCGCAAATGGTACCGGTCGCCAGGCGCTTGTCGTACTTGTGGGCCAGCATGACGGGCAGCGATATCAGACCCATGGCGACAACACTGGCGCCCACCACACCGGTCGAGGCTGCCAGCAGGGCACCCACCAGAATGGTGGAAATGGCCAGGCCACCGGGCAAGCCGCCGAACAGTCGGCCCATGGAGGTCAGCAACTGTTCCGCCAGCTTGGTGCGCTGCAACACCACGCCCATAAAGATGAACAGGGGCACCGCCATCAGCACGGTGTTCTGCATGACGCTCATGATGCGGTAGGGCATGAAGGCAAACAGATCCATGCCCTCGGCAAACACGCCAAAAAACAGCGCAACGCCGCCAAAGGTGAAGGCAACCGGGAAACCCAGCATCAGCATGATGAGGGCAACACCGAACATTATCATGCCGATCATGCCAGTCCCCCTGCACTGTGCTCGCCTTCGTATTCTTTCTCACCGGACATGACCCGCAACGCGAAGGTGGCCATGTTGAGTCCGGCGATGGCGGTGAAGACCGCGGTCAGGGGGATTACCGCCTTGATGACCCAGCGGTGGGGAAGGCCACCGGGGTCGCCGCTGCCCTCACCCATGTTGTAGGAGTCGAGGGCGAATTCGTAGCCATAGGTGCCGATCAGGTAGGCGAAAGGAATCACGAAAATGAACGCGCCCACCAGGTTGATCCACGCCTTGGCCTTGTTGCCCCAGCGCGCGTAAAACACATCCACCCGCACGTGGCCATCAGTACGCAGGGCGTAGGGAATGCCGAACAGGAAAACCACCGAATAGAGGTGCCACTCCATTTCCTGCATACCAATAGAGACGTCGTTGAATGCGTAGCGGGCGACAACATCATAAAAGACGTTGGCTGCCATCAGTATCATCGCGATACAGGCAATCCAGCCACAGAGAATGGACAGGCGGGCCAGGCCCTCGTCCAGTTTGATAATCCACCGCATGAATGTTCCTCCGCCCTAACAACCGGCGATTTTTCGTTGCTATAAACGACAAAGCCGGGATCACTGCTAGAGCGATCCCGGCTCTGGTACGGCTGTGATGTTACTCGATTTCAGCCATGGTGTTGAGGTACGCCCGCTCGGAAATGTCCGTGTAGGCGCGGCTCTGCCGCAGGTACTGCTCCTGCGAATCGATAATCTTCGCCGCCGTCTCGCCGTTTTCCGCCGCTTCTTTCAGCAGCTTCTTGTTGGCGCTGTACATGGCCTCGAAGATGTCATCCGGGAACTGCTTGATCTGCACGTTCGGATACTCTTCCTTGATATTGGCCCAGGCCTTGGCGTTTTCGTGCTGTGAATGCACCAGCATGTCATAGGACGCGGTGCGCATCGCGACACGCATGATTTCCTGCAGGTCGGCCGGCAGCTTTTCCCACACGCGCTTGTTCACCAGGAACTGGAGCTCGGTGGCAGGCTCGTGCCAGCCGGTGTAGTAGTAATCGGCAATCTGCTGGAAACCAAGGCGCAGATCCAGCGCCGGACCTACCCACTCAACCGCATCAATGGTGTTGCGCTCGAGGGCGGTGTAGAGCTCGCCCGGTGCGATGTTGGTGGGGTTGACGCCCACTTCGGCAAACACTTCACCGGCAAAACCGGGGATGCGCATCTTCAGGCCCTTGAGGTCATCCAGGGACTTGATTTCCTTGCGGAACCAGCC
>JAEPMM010000473.1 GCA_017643965.1 Marinobacter sp. | reverse complement strand
TTACCGTGCTGTTGTTCTGGACCTGGGTCTACCTGATGGCAACGGGCTGGACGTATTGAGAAAGTGGCGAACGAATCACGTCAGCTGTCCGGTCTTGATTCTGACCGCGAGAGGCGATTGGCAGGATAAGGTTAACGGCTTGAAAGCCGGGGCAGACGATTACCTGGCAAAACCTTTTCAGACAGAAGAGCTAATCGCACGCCTCAACGCACTCGTGCGTAGTAGTGAAGGAAGGGTCCATGCTCAGGTTAAAGCCGGCCGCTTTGAACTGGAAGAAGACCGCCAGAGCCTCAAGATGGACGACGGCGTGGAACATACACTTACCGGCACCGAATTCCGGCTGCTACGTTGTTTGATGAGCCGCCCTGGCCACGTCTTTTCCAAAGAACAACTAATGGAACAGCTTTACAACTTGAATGATAGCCCGAGTGAAAACGTCATTGAGGCGTATATTCGGAGGTTAAGGAAGCTAGTGGGCAGCGAAACCATCTCAACACGACGCGGCCAGGGGTACATTTTTAATGCGATTCCTTAAAAAGCCTGCATCCGTAAAAGGAACCTTGCTTGCGCTGTTACTGCCCGCCGGAATTGGTCTAATGGGGATAGCGTGGTTGGTCCATGGTTTGCTACTCGACCGAATGTCCCGGGAGTTCGTTGAAAGCCGACTGAAAGATGAAGTCGCTTTCCTCGAACACCAGGTTCGCGAGGCGAATGGTCAAGTGGACACTCTCCAGACGGGCGATTATTTCCAGGATGTTTTCCATCATGCCTTCGCCATACATACACCCGAACAGACCATCATTTCACCCGATGCTTGGGCGCCCTTGTTGACGCCTCTGATTGAGAACGAAGGTGACGGAACCGTTCGCGTAGAAGATGCCGAGAGCACTGATACTCCCTCAAACATCCTCGCCTACCGAAAGTCTTTTCAGGTCGGCGAAACACCCATCGTCGTAATCGTTTCTGAAGATCTGGGTGCGCTGAAACGCAGCCAAGCTGCACTTCATGCCTGGACCGCCGTAGTATCAGTTCTGTTGATTATGCTCTTGGTCGCCGTGCTCTGGTTCGGTATCACGATGTCCATGCGACCGGTTGTCACACTCAAAGCCGCATTAAAAAGACTCCAGGACGGAGAGATCTCCCGAATCAACGTTCAGTCGCCAGAGGAGTTCCACCCGCTGGTTCTTCAACTAAATCAGTTGCTGGACTCCTTAGATCAGCGACTGGAGCGCTCCAGGGACGCTCTCGCAAACCTGTCTCATAGCGTCAAAACCCCCATCGCAGCCGTCCGGCAGATACTGGAAGACGACACACGTCCCCTCGACACTACTCTTAGGCACCAGATGGTGGAACGACTAAGCGATATCGATAGGCAATTAGAGGCTGAAATGCGTCGAAGCCGTTTTGCAGGGCCCCAGATTGGAAAAAGCGCCTACCCCATAAAACAGGCACGGGATCTTTTGTGGATGCTCGGTCGTTTATATCCGGAAAAGTCGTTTGAACTATCGAGTTCTCTGCCTGAAGACAGCCGATGGCCGATAGAAGAACATGATCTAAATGAAGTATTGGGCAACTTACTCGACAATGCTGGCAAATGGTCTTCGAGATGCGTAGAGCTCTCTGTGGAACAAGGCAGCGGCTTCAAGCGAATAGTTGTTGCTGATGATGGCCCAGGGGTTAATCACAAGGATTTAGCCAGTTTGGGCCAAAGGGGTCTGCGGCTAGATGAGCAAACACCTGGGCACGGTCTCGGCCTTGCTATCGTTCGAGATATAGTGACTCGCTATGAAGGTAAAATCAGCTTTTCGACTAAGTCCTGTAGCGGTTTACGCGTTTCTATCGAATTATTAAGATAAAATCGAATGTTCGCTTTTGTTTAGCGACGGGAGGAGCCTGTAACCCGAGGGTGATCATCGACCGGGGCTTGCAGCGTCTGAGGCATCCAAAGGGACCAAGGACACAAGTTACGCACCTAGATCTCAATACTCTCAGCTATCTCCAGAGCATCCTCGACCTCGA
>JAEPMM010000129.1 GCA_017643965.1 Marinobacter sp. | reverse complement strand
GATCACAAACAGCAGCACCGGCACCTGATGGTAGGCGAGGGGAAGGTCGTACCAGGGGGTGAGCACGGTCTCGTCGCCCAGCAGCGCCACGTTGGGTCGGCCCATGATGCGCAGGTTGATGGAGTACAGCGCGATCATGGTGAGGATCGACGCCAGCAGGTTCAGGATGTTCAGCTTCACATTGAGAATCGCGGTGACTGCGCCGGCGGCCATGCCGGCCAGCACGGCGGCACCGGTGGCGATCCAGGGGTTCCAGCCGGCGATGATCAACATGGCGGCCACGGCGGCGCCGAGGGGGAAGCTGCCGTCAACGGTCAGGTCCGGGAAGTCGAGAACACGAAACGAGATGTAGATGCCGAACGCCACCAGGCCATAGATCAGGCCGGTCTCGATGGCGCCGTACAGAGCAATTTCACTGAGCATGGGTAATGTTCACTATAGATAGAACGGGCGGGGCCCTCGTGAGGCCCCGCCCGTGTTGATTCAGCGGTTATTTATCGCTTTTGACGATTTCCTGGGCGTCGTCCAGCACGTCCTGGGACAGGGTGATGCCCATGCGCTCGGCGGCTTCCGGGTTCACGAACAGGTTCAGGGTGTCTACGGATTCCACGGCCATGTCGGCCGGGTTGGCGCCGTTCAGGATCCGCGCCACCATGCCGCCGGTCTGGCGGCCAAGGTCGTAGTAATCAAAGCCCAGGGCAGCAACGGCACCGCGGCTGACAGTGGCGGTGTCGGCGGCGAACACCGGAATCTTGGCGCGCTCACCCACAGACACCACGGCTTCGGCGGCGCTGATCACGGTGTTGTCGGTGGTCAGGTAAATGGCGTCTGCCTTGCCCACCAGTGAGCGGGCTGCACCCAGCACTTCCGAGGTTTTGGTGGCTGCGGCTTTGGCCAGCTTCAGGCCACGAGCTTCCAGGCGGGCTTCCAGCAGTTCCACCAGCGCCACGGCGTTGGCTTCGCCCGGGTTATAGACGGTGCCGATGGTTTTGGCATCCGGCACCACACGCTCGAGCAGGTCGATATGGCGCTCGATGGGCAGCATGTCAGTGACGCCGGTGATGTTGGCACCGGGCTTTTCCAGGCTCTGGACCAGTTTCGCGCCTACCGGGTCGGTGACGGCGGAGAACACCACCGGAATGTTGCGGGCGGCGGCGGCCATGGTCTGTGCAGACGGGGTGGCGATGGCCACGATCACGTCGGGTCCTTCGCCCACGAATTTACGGGCGATCTGAGAGGCAATCGCGGAGTTACCCTGGGCGCTCTCGTGCATCATGGTGAGGTTATCGCCCTCGCTGAAGCCTTCTTCGGCAAGCTCATCCCTGACGCCCTGATAAACCGCGTCCAGTGCGGGGTGTTCAACAATCTGGGTAATGGCAACGGATTTGAATTCGCCTGCCTGTGCCAGTCCGGCCGCGGCAAGCAGTGTTGCACCGATCAGGGTTCTCAGAGCTTTCTTGGCCATACGCCGTTTCTCCCGAATGAAATAAGCCGTAATTTGAAGGTGCGCAAGTTTATCACAGCAAAAGGCGCTCCGGGGCACGCTAAGTGTCTGGAAAAAAACATGAGAAGTGCAATATTTATATTGCCATCACGTTTTGACGACAGGTGGTGTGTTGAAATACGCTACGAAAGTCTAACAAGCCCGCCAAGAGGCCCGGCTCTCGAAACAACACCAAAAACAGCAAGCAAGGAAAGGTCCATGGACACAACGAACAAACTTCCACTGGATATGGTCTATCACTGGGAAAAAGCCAAAGGCGATTCCCTGTACATGACCCAGCCGATTGGCAATGGAAAAGTCGTGGAGTACACCTGGAATCGGGCCGTTGACGAAGCCCGCCGGATGGCGTCTTACCTCAAGTCTCTCAACCTGCCGGAAAAAAGCCGGATAGGTATCATCTCCAAGAACTGCGCCCAGTGGATCATGTCGGACTGGGCAATCTGGATGGCCGGCCATATTTCCGTGCCGCTGTATCCCACGTTGAATGCCGACACCGTGCGCTACATTCTTGAGCACAGTGAATGCGAGCTGCTGTTTGTGGGCAAGCTGGACGACTGGGACATGATGAAGCCGGGCGTGCCCGAGACCATGCGCTGCGTGTCCTACCCGCTGAGCCCGCCCAACGATTTCGAAACCTGGGATGACCTGGTCGCCAAGTATCCGCCCATGGAAGAAAACACCAAGCGGGAAGCTGACGAGCTGGCCACCATCGTGTACACCTCTGGCAGCACCGGTCGCCCCAAGGGCGTGATGCTGAGCTTCAACAACATGGCGTTTGCCGCCGCCGGCGGCACCCAGGTGCTGGGTGTGGGCTCTGAAGAGCGCATGCTGTCCTACCTGCCGCTGGCCCACGTGTTCGAGCGTACGTTCGTTGAGCTGGGTTCGGTGTACACCGGTTTCGAGCTGTACTTTGCGGAATCCCTGGACACCTTCGTGCAGGATTTGCAGCGGGCCGAACCGACGCTGTTCCTGTCGGTGCCGCGGCTGTGGGTGAAGTTCCAGCACGGTGTGTTGCAGAAACTGCCCAAGCAGAAACTTGATAAACTGCTGAAGATTCCTGTTGTAAGGGGTCTGATTAAAAAGAAGATTCTCAAAGGTCTTGGCCTGAGCAAAGTGAAGCTGGCCGGCAGCGGCTCGGCGCCTTTGTCCAGCGACGTGCTCGACTGGTACCGCAACCTGGGGCTCGAACTGCTCGAGGGTTACGGCATGTCCGAGAACTTTGCCTATTCACACATGAACAAGCCGGGCCGCTCCCGCACCGGTTACGTGGGTGAGGCGGCGCCGGGTGTGGAAGTGAAGATCAGCGAGCAGGGCGAAGTGCTGGTCAAGAGCCCGGCCACCATGATGGGCTACTACAAGGACGAGGAGAAAACCCGCGAAGCCTTCACCGAAGACGGTTTCCTGAAAACCGGTGACAAGGGCGAGATTGATGAAATGGGCCGCCTGAAGCTGACGGGCCGCATCAAGGAAATCTTCAAGACCAGCAAGGGCAAGTACATTGCGCCCGCGCCGATCGAGAACCGCCTGATGTCCCACGATGCCATCGAGATGGTGTGTGTGTCCGGTGCCAACCAGACCCAGCCCCACGCGCTGGTGATGCTGGGCGAGGAAATCCGCCCGAAGATGGCCGACGAAGCCTTCCGCAAGGAAATCGAGGAAAGCTTCAAGAAGCTGATCACCGATGTGAACAAGACCGTGGATCCCCACGAGCAACTGGCGTTCATTACCGTGGTCAGCGACGAGTGGTCCATCGAGAACAGCTTCCTGACACCCACCCTGAAGCTGAAGCGTAACGTGGTAGAGGATGCCTACCAGGAAAAGGTCGACAGCTGGTACGCCAAGCGTCAGCCGGTGATCTGGCAGTAAGCCTCACGGACAGCCACTGTGACCGGTGGTGAACCCAAAGACCCGGACCCTGTCCGGGTCTTTTGCGTTTGGTCACACAATGCCTACATAAGTCGCATAGGGCGATCCGGGCCGTCGAATTAAAATGTCACGTATCAGGAGGGACTATGACGCAATTAGGCCGTTTCCAGAAACGCATTCACGACGCTATTCCGATCACCCGTGCACTGGGATTGAAGTGCTCGAATACGATGGCCGGGCGCTGCTGGTCAGCGCGCCGCTGGAGCCCAATCACAACCATCAGGGCACCGGGTTTGGTGGCAGCGTGTATTCGTTGGCGGTGACCTCGGCCTGGGGTCTGATCGAGCTGGCCATTGCCGACATGGGCCTGACAGGGAATGTGGTGGTGCAAAGCGGCAGCATCGATTACCTGACGCCGGTGGAGGGGAATTTCTACGCGCTGTGCCGGCTGCCGGCCGGTGAGGTGCCGGACCGGTTCCGCAAGAGCCTGGCGCGCCACGGCAAGGGCCGGCTGGCGTTGCATGCCGATGTGTATTGCGGTGAGCCCACCATGGAGCCCCGTGGGGCGCCGGTTGCCACCTTCCAGGGCCGTTTCGTGGTTCAGGATACGGAATCCCGCCCGGTGCTCTGAGTGCCGCTATCGGCTGCCTCAGGCGATACTGCGGCTACCGGAAATGGAACGGCTCATCAGGATGATGGGCACAATCCCAGCCAACACAATCACCAGCGCCGGCAGGGCGCTCTGCGCCAGCTGCTCGTCCGAGGCAAACTGGTACACATAGGTTGCCAGCGTATCGAAATTGAACGGGCGCAGAATCAACGTGGCCGGCAACTCCTTCATGCAATCCACGAACACCACCAGAGCGGCGGTCAGCAGCGTGCCCCGCAGCATGGGCAGGTGTACTTTCACCAGCGTGTTACCCGGCGAATGACCCAGCGAGCGTGACGCCATATCCATGCTCGGGGTGATCTTCTGCAGCGCACTCTCCACGCTGCCGGCGGACACCGCCAGGAAACGCACGGTATAGGCAAACACCAGGGCAAAGGCCGAGCCGCTCAGCAACAGGCCGGTACTGACGTTGAAGGTGTTGCGCATTACCGAGTCCAGCCAGTTGTCGAAACCTGCCAGCGGAATGATCACACCCACGGCCAGTACCGCGCCGGGCATGGCGTAGCCGAGGCTGGAGAGGCGCATCATGATCTGCATGCCACGGGTGTTGTGCAAACGGCGGCTGTAGGCCAGGGTGACGCCGATCAGCAGGGTGGTGAACGCAGCGGTGCCAGACAGGAACAGGCTGTTCAGGGTGTTGCGGAAGAACGTGGAGTTCCAGCTTTCATCAAAGTATTCCCACGCGAACTGGCCGAGGGTGATGGCGGGGATCACAAAGCCGAGAATCACCGGGACGGCGCACACCGCCACACAGATCAGCTGGCGCGGCATCGACATGGTAAAGCGGCGGATGGGGTCGCGGTTGTCCCGTGCCGCAAACTGTTGCTGGCGCCGGCGTGAATAGCGCTCCAGGGTGACCAGGATCACCATGAACATCAGCATGGTGGAGGCAATCTGTGCGGCACCGCCGAGGTTGCCCAGATTCATCCAGGTGTCGAACAGGCCGGCGGTGAGCGTTTGCACCGCGAAGAAGTCCACGGTGCCGAAATCGTTCAGGGTTTCCATCAGCACCAGCGACAGGCCCACGGCGATGGCGGGTCGGGCGATGGGCAGCACAATGCGGAAGAAGGTGCTGATGGCGGAGTGGCCCAGGCTGCGGCTGACCGCAAACAGGGATGGCGACTGCTCCAGGAAAGCCGCTCGCGCCAACAGGTAAACGTAGGGGTAGAGCACCAGGCCGATCATCAGGGTGGCGCCCTCCAGGGTGCGGATCTCCGGGAACCAGTAGTCCTGGGCGCTGGTCCAGCCGAACCATTCCCGCAGGGTGATCTGCACGGGGCCGGCGTAATCCAGCAGGCTGGTGTAGACATAGGCGATCACGTACGCCGGTACCGCAAAGGGCAACAGCATGGCCCACTCGAAAAACCGCCTGCCGGGGAATTCACACATGGTGACGGCCCATGCCGTGGCCAGACCGATGACCAGGGTAATGCCGGCAACACCCAGCATCAGTTTGATGGTGGTGGTCAGGTAGCGGGGCAGGGTGGTGTCGAGCAGATGGGGCCAGATGTTTTCTTCGGGGAAGAAGGCCAGGAAAATGACCGAAAGAACCGGTAGTGCCACGATGGCGGTGGTGAGCGCTGCGGAGATCAACCAGCGCTTGGAGGTACGCTTCGCCAGCAGGGGCTGTGTCAGCCCTGGAGCACCGCTGGTTACTGCCTCGCTCATGTTGGTCCTTTGGGGTTCAAAAAAAGAGATCCGATTCTAGTCACCCGGGCGGGCTGCTGCAAACTAAAAAGGGTGGGCAAAGCCCACCCTTTCTCGTTCGCGGCGGTTTTACTCGCCGTCGTAATCCACACGGTCAACCAGCTTCACAGCGGCATCGCGGTTGTTCGCAATTTCCTGCAGTGACAGGTCGTCCGGGTTGATTTCGCCCCATTCGGCAACCAGGCCGGAAGGCTGAACATCCGGGTTGGCCGGGTATTCGGTGTTGGCTTCGGCGTAAATACGCTGGGCCTCGTCTGTGGACAGGAACTCCATCAGGCGTACGGCGTTGTCACGGTTCGGCGCGCTCTTGGTCAGCGAGATGCCACTGATGTTGACGTGGGTGCCGCGATCATCCGCGTTCGGGAAGACCAGGCGAACCGCTTCAGCGGCCGGGCGCTGGTTCTCGTCGTTCAGCATATTGCCGTAGTAGTAGCTGTTACCGATGGCGATGTCGCACACGCCCTCGGAGATGGCCTTGATCTGGTCACGGTCGCCACCCTGGGGCTTGCGGGCCAGGTTGTCTTTCACGCCTTCCAGCCACTCTTCGGTTTTTTCCTCACCGTGGTGAGCAATCATCGAGGAGATCAGGGCGATGTTGTAAGGGTGCTTGCCGCTACGGGTGCAGATGCGGTCATTCCACTTGTCGTCGGCCAGTTCTTCGTACGTGGTGATCTCACCTTCTTCCACACGCTCGTTGGAGGTGAAGATCAGACGGCCACGGGTAGTCAGTGCAAACCATTTGCCTTCAGGATGACGCAGGTTTTCCGGAATGTTGTCTGCCAGGGTGTCGCTGTCCACGGCGGCAACCAGGTCGCGCTCAACCAGCTCGTTGATGCGGGAAATGTCGACGGTCATGACAACGTCGGCGGGGCTGTTGCGGCCTTCGCGCTCAAGACGCTCTGCCAGACCCTGCTTGGCGAAGACCACGTTGGCCTTGATGCCGGTTTCCTGTTCAAACGCGTTCAGCAGCGGCTCCAGCAGGTACGCCTGACGGTAGGAGTAGATGTTGACTTCGCCGTCGGCGGAAGCGCTCAGGGGCATTACAGACAGGGCCATTGCAGTGGCGGCAGCCAGTTTCATTCGCATAGCGTGTGTCCTTTTTGTGGCAGATGGTTGCGTTTTCGCCTTGATGACAGGCGATAACATTAAAAACAGCAACTATTCTCATTTGTGTTAGCGATCATGTCAAGGTGCCGTTGCCGATTTTGCCTAAAATGGTGCTATGCTTCGGAAGACACTAAAAACTATGCAAAAAAGCGGTGGGTTCAGGGTTTATGGATGGCAACGATCGCAGAGAACACAGTCGCACCGCTTTGAGTGCGAAAGTGAAGGTGGAGCACGCCACCCTTGGGGAATTCCTGTTTTCAACACGGGACATTTCCGACGGCGGCATCTTCATCGTGGTGGAGAGCGATCCGTTCGAGCCTGCGATCGGAGACCGTGTGCAAGTCCAGGTGCAGGGATTGCCGGTACCGGCGCCGGTGCTGGAAATGGTGGTGGTGCGCAAGACCAACGACGGTTTCGGTCTGCAATTTGCGGATCAATAAACGGTTTCCCGGCCACGGCTGTGGATAATAGCCGTTACTGATCCGTCATTTTCAAGCCGTGAAGCTCCCACATGAATCGTTTTCGCCCGTTAACTCTGCGCCTGTCTCTCTTCTTAGTTGTTGCCGCTCTGAACGGATGTGCCTCCTATTACAGTCACTATGGTGCGTTCCCGGCGGAGAATTCCGCGGGCGAGACGCGGCAGGTGATGGTGAGCTGGCAAACAGCGGAATACCCCGGCTGGTGGGTGAAAGACAACCAGTCCACGCCGATCCGGGTGGCCACTCAGTGCAGCGAGCGCGCCTGGCGCCTGACCGATGATTCCCATCGTAATCCGGCCAATTGTGGTGACGGTATCCGCGCCTGTGGGCAGCCAGGGCAGGACCTGATCGCGGCCACCGGTCAGCCGGCAGGAGAGGCCGATGTGTGCCTGTCCGTGGATCCCGGAGACGGCCTGTCGAAGGTGACCGATATTGGCCCGTCCATGACCCTGCTGGTGTCCTGTCAGCCGGTGAGCAGCCGCCGCCAGGCAGGCGATGAAGAAGAGAACATCGATTACCTCCGCGCCTCGGTGGTGCCCTATAAGGTCTATATCCGCAAAGCGCCGCGAGGCGCGCTGAATGGGCGCCCGCCCGCCATGGACGACTCGGTGTGTGACGCAGAGTGACACTTTTGGTCCAGAAGTGTGCGTCACGTCACGTTGCTACATTTTGTTTCTCCATGATAGCTATCGTTACGCCCTGTTGCTTTCGGGTTACTTTGGACTACAAATATGTAATGGACTCTATCGTTGGAGCCGTCAAAATAGTCAGCATCGATTGCTGTAAAAATTGAGGTGCACCGTGGGCGTTCGTCAGAAGAAAATCGCCGTACAAGATCTGGAAATCGGCATGTTTGTGTCCGATCTGGACCGGCCATGTCACCAGACGCCGTTCCCGCTTCAGGGGTTTCCTATTCGTTCCCAGGATGCCATCCGCTCGGTTGTTTCTTACTTCAAGTGGGTGTTGATC
>JAEPMM010000040.1 GCA_017643965.1 Marinobacter sp. | reverse complement strand
CTGCGGGTGTTCGGCCCCAGCGCCGGCGCGGCGCAACTAGAAGGCTCCAAGGCCTTTACCAAGGACTTCCTGGCACGCCAGAACATCCCCACCGCCGGTTATGGCAATTTCACCGAGGTGGCCGACGCCCTCGCCTACGTGCGTCAGCAGGGTGCACCAATTGTGGTCAAGGCCGACGGCCTGGCGGCCGGCAAGGGCGTGATTGTCGCCATGACTCTGGCGGAAGCCGAAGAGGCCATCCGCGACATGCTCGCCGGCAATGCTTTCGGTGAGGCCGGCAGCCGCGTGGTGATCGAGGAGTTCCTCGACGGTGAAGAAGCCAGCTTCATTGTCATGGTCGACGGCGAACACGTGCTGCCGATGGCCACCTCCCAGGATCACAAGCGGGTTGGCGATGGCGATACCGGCCCCAACACCGGCGGCATGGGCGCCTACTCGCCCGCGCCGGTGGTTACTGCGGAAGTGCACCAGCGCATCATGGACGAAGTGATCTATCCCACCGTGCGCGGCATGGCAGCTGAGGGCCATCCCTACAAGGGCTTCCTGTACGCCGGCCTGATGATCGACGGCACCGGTGCCCCCAAGGTGATTGAGTTCAACTGCCGCTTCGGGGATCCCGAGACCCAGCCGATCATGTTGCGCATGAAATCCGACCTGGTCGAGCTATGCGGCGCTGCCATCGACGGCAAGCTGGACCAGTGCACCTCGGACTGGGACGAGCGCGCGTCCGTGGGCATCGTGTTGGCCGCCGGGGGCTACCCGGGCAGCTACACCAAGGGTGATGTGATTGCCGGCCTGCCGGAATCGGAAACCGAAGGCGAGAAGGTGTTCCACGCCGGTACCCGCCTGAACGGCGATCAGGTGGTCACCAACGGTGGCCGCGTGCTGTGCGCGACGGCCCTCGGACACACGGTCACCGAGGCCCAGCAACGGGCCTACGACGTCGCCGCCCGCATCTGCTGGGACGGTGTGTTTTATCGCAAGGACATTGCCTATCGGGCAATTGCGCGGGAAAACGACTGACGCCCCTCCCTGGGAGAAAAGCCCGGCTCTGCCGGGCTTTTTTTATGCCTCGAACCCGCTCGGTGCGGCCATCAATCGTAACTCTTAATCCATATGATAATAAATACTTGTTGCAAACGCTTATCATTTGTATAGTTGCACTCCTCAAATTAACACGCTGTAACAGGAGAGCAACATGCACAGACGATTTTCCCGGAACCTGCTGGCCCTGGCGGTCGTATCGGCCTCATTGCCGGCACTGGCTCAGGACCAGAGCCTGAACGAACTGGTCATTGTCGGCGATGAGGCCTCGGCGTCCGCCTTGCCCGGCTCTGCTCACGTTGTTTCCAGCGAGGATATGGAGACCATGAAGTACACGGATGTCCACCAGGTCGTCCGCCAGGTGCCGGGTGTTTACTTCCTCGAAGAGGAGGGCTATGGCCTGCGCCCCAACATCGGCATCCGCGGCTCCGGCAGCGGCCGTAGCGGCAAGGTAACACTGATGGAAGACGGCGTGCTGATGGCTCCGGCGCCCTACGCCGCGCCCGCAGCCTATTACTTCCCCTCGTTCGGCCGCATCCACAGCGTGGAAGTGCTCAAGGGCCCGGATCTTTTGCGCTACGGCCCGCAGACCGTCGGCGGGGCCATCAACTTCCGGTCCACACCAATCCCTCAGGAAGCCTCCGGCAATGTGACCACCGAGATCGGTGAGGACAGCAGCAAACGAATTCACGCCTGGTACGGGGCCAGCAGTGAGCAGGCGGGCTTTCTGGTGGAAACTCACCAGCAGGAAGTTGACGGCTACAAGACTATTCGTGGTTCTGATCGAGACACGGGCTTCGATAAACAGGACTTCGTGGCCAAGCTGCGCCTGAACTCACCGGCCAGCGCCGACGTCTATCATCAGCTCGACCTGAAAGTGGACTACAGCGAAGAGCTGAGCAACGAGACCTACCTCGGGCTGACCGATGAGGATTTCGACGCCGACCCCAACCAGCGTTACTTTGCGTCCGAGCGGGATAACATGGACACCAAACGCACCGGTTATATGATCCGGCACCTGGTGGACCTGAACAACGACGTGACCCTGACGACCACCGCCTATCGCAACGAATTTGCGCGGAACTGGTATAAGGCCGCAGGTCTCGGCGGCTTGATTGACGATGCCAACGGCGGCGATGCGACGGCGCAGGCTCAGCTTCGAGGCGAAGAGGATCTGGAATTCGACATCAAGAACAACAATCGTGAATATGTGTCTCAGGGCCTAGATTTCAAAGCTGACTGGAACACCGACGTTGCGGGCATGCGGCATGCCCTCACCTTTGGCACCCGCTTCCATGATGACGAAGTCGATCGATTCCAGCCGGTGGATACCTTTAATCAGCTCACAGGCAGTGGTCGACCGACCCTCGAATTCGTCTCCTCTACATTGACTACCGGCATCAGCTCCGGCGATAACCGTGTTGAGGAAGCCGAGGCGTGGAGTAGCTTTATCGCCGACCGGATCGATGTAAATGACCGCCTCACTGTCACCGCGCTGCTGCGTTACGAAGACATTGAAACCGAGGCCACCCGCTACTCTGACCAGGCCCGGGACACGGTAGATCGTAAAGTGAGCAACGACACTGCCGAGTGGCTTCCCGGGATAGGTGCAACCTACGACCTCGACGGCGGCATTACCTTGCTGGGCGGCGTTCACCGCGGCATGGCACCTGCGAGTCCGGGAGCCGAAGACAACGTAGAGCCCGAAATCAGCGTCAACTATGAGTTGGGCGCCCGCTTCAGCCGGGGGGCAACCCGCGCAGAGCTGATCGGCTTCTACAGTGACTACTCTAACACCGTAGAAAACTGCTCCCTCGCGACGCCCTGCTCAGATGCCAACAACTCAACATCCGGCTCCTTCAGCAAGGGTGAATCGCGGGTTCAGGGTATCGAAGTGCTGGTCGTCCACGAGTTCGCTCTGGCCAACGGCCTGAGCGCACCGGTAGAGGCCAACTGGACCTATACCGACGCAAAAATCACCGAAACCGCGGATGACGGCAGTGTCCTCAAGGGCGATAACCTGTCCTACCTGCCGGAGAATGTGGTTAACCTGCGTGCTGGCCTGCGCAGCGGGAATCAGTGGGACGCCTACGTCAATATTGGCTTCGTTGAAAAGATGTGTATCGATAACACCTGCGAAGGTGGCGGCGATAACACCTTCAGCGAGACTGAATCACTGACCGTGGTGGACCTGTCCGGCAGTTATGCGCTGACCCCCAATGCCCGCGTGTTTGCCAAGGTGGCCAACGTGCTTGACGACCAGAAGATCGTCGCACGCTCCCCGGACGGCGCCCGCCCCAACCTGCCGCGCACCGGCTATGTCGGCGTTAGTGTGGACTTCTGATGTCCTGAAGGGACAAATCCCGTCATCCGACGGTTAACTCAGTAATCCCTCGACCCGGTCCTTGACCGGGTCTTTTTTTGGGGTAGTGTTAACACGCAAATGCAAACGGACGTTTGAACCTCTGACGCAAGGGGTCACCCGAATGAAGGCCCGCCAACCTGTTCCCCTGATCACGCTACTGATCGCTGCGCTGTTCCTTGGCGGCTGCTCCCGCCACAGTCTTTACGACCACGCCATCAGCTGGGAACGCGCCAGTGCCGGGCTGCAAGTGGCCACAGTGGAAGTGGATGAGCTGACCATCGCCTACCTCAGCAACGAGAACCCGGTGGCAGGCGACACCATTGTGCTGATCCACGGTTTTGGTTCCAACAAGGACAACTGGACCCGCCTTGCCCGAGAGCTGACTGACGAGTTCAACGTCTACGCCATTGACCTGCCCGGCCACGGTGACAGCAGCAAGGAACTGGATCTGGGCTACCGCTTCGAGGATCAGGTGCAGCACGTTGCCCGCATCCTTGACGTGCTCGACATTGATCAGGCCCACATGATGGGCAACTCCATGGGCGGCGCCATCACAGCGCTGTACTCCGCGACCTTTCCCGAGCAAGTTCGCTCGGCGGTGCTGTTCAACCCCGCGGGGATCTTCGAGTACGAAAGCGAGCTGGTAGAGCTGGTTAAGGAAGGAGATAACCCATTGATTCCAAGGGAATCCGGTGATTTTGACAGGCTGCTGGATTTTGCCCTGGAAAAACGCCCGTTCGTGCCCTGGCCGATCCTTGGCGTGATGGAAGAAAAGGCCATCGCCAACCGCGACGTCAATCAGGTGATCTTTGCCGCCATCCGCGACACCGGTTTTGAATCCGACTTCCGTACCGCCATCCGCGAGGTCACCGTGCCGGTACTGGTGGTATGGGGCAAGGAGGACCGGGTCATCAACTATCGCAACGCCGACCTGTTCGTGGAAGCCATCCCGCGCTCAACGAAAGTCATTCTGGACGACATCGGCCACGCCCCGATGGTTGAAGCACCCGAAACATCGGCCCAGCTGTTCCGTGATTTCATTAGCGGCAGCAAGCCCTGAGCTGTTGGTTGACTACAGTTTGCCCCTGAAAACCAGTAAGCTTCAGGGCAGGTTTACCCTGTCTCCCGAGCGGTTCCATGCCTGAAGCTATCTGGATCACTTTCGCGTTTGGCCTCGGCCTGATTGTCAAAGCAATCGGGCTGCCCCCCCTGGTCGGCTACCTTGCCGCCGGCTTTGCCCTGAGCGGGCTTGCTGCGACCACCGGCATCGAGATCGAGGAGACGGCGGCGCTCAAGCATATCGCCCACCTTGGCGTTCTCCTGCTGCTGTTCACCGTTGGCCTGAAACTGAAACTGCGCTCGATCATCAGCCCCGAGGTCATCGGCGGCAGCCTGCTGCATTTCGGCATCACCTGCGCGGTGTTCGCGCCCGGGCTTTACCTGATGATGGATCTGACCTGGTCCACGGCACTGCTGCTCGCCATTGCCCTGTCGTTTTCCAGCACCGTGCTGGCGGCCAAAGTTCTGGAGAGCAAGCGGGAACTGCGCGCCTTTCACGGCCGCGTCGCCATTGGCATCCTGATCATGCAGGATCTCATTGCCCTGGTGGTGATGAGTGTGGCGGCTGGCAAATCGCCGTCGCAGTGGGCACTGCTGGTGTTCGGGCTGCCACTGCTCCGCCCGCTTCTGTTCCGGTTGCTTGACGCCAGTGGCCATGACGAGCTGCTGGTTCTGCTGGGATTGCTGCTCGCCCTGGTCGTTGGTGGCCTCGGCTTTGAAGCCGCCGGCTTGAGTTCGGAACTTGGCGCCCTGGTGTTTGGTGCCATGCTCGCCAGTCATCCCCGCTCACAAGAGCTCGCTAAGTCGCTGTGGAGTGTAAAAGAGGTTTTCCTGGTCGGTTTTTTCCTGCAGATCGGGATCGGCGGGCTGCCTGACCAGCAGGCCGTCATTTTTGCCGTCATTGCCGCGGTGGTGCTGCCCTTGAAGGGCATTCTGTTTTTCTTCCTGCTGGTACTCTTCCGACTCAGGGCCCGAAGCAGTTTTCTGACCTCACTGTCCCTTACCAACTACAGCGAATTCGGGCTGATCGTGGCCAGTGTTGCGTTACCGGAATGGCTGATCCCCCTGGCAATCACTGTCTCACTCTCGTTTGTTATTTCCGCGCCACTGAACCGTTTTGCCCACGGCCTTTACGAACGTTACAACCGATCACTCATAGGTTACGAACGACATAAACGACACCCCGACGAACAGCCGATTTCTCTTGGCGATACCCGCATACTCGTGATGGGCATGGGGCGCACCGGCACGGCGGCCTATGATTGGCTGCACGCAAAAGACAACCGCATCATGGGGCTGGATTCGGACCCGGCAAAAACGGCTACCCATCAGGCCGAGGGCCGCAATGTGGTTTTTGCGGACGCGGAAGACAACACATTCTGGGAGGGCCTGCACATGCCCGACCTGCAGTCAGTTATCCTTGCCATGAACGATATCGAGGGCAAACTGATCGCTGCCCGCATGCTCCGCATGCTAGGTTTCACCGGCCGTATTGTCGCTCACACCATGTTCCAGGATGAGGCCAAGAAAATCCGCGAAGCCGGTGCCGACGAGGCGTACCTGACCATGAGCGAAACCGGCGTTGCGCTGGCCAGTCATCTTCAGGAGCACCTTGCCCGCAACCACGCCGACCACGCCAGAGATCCGGGCCATGTATGAATTTGAAGAAACCACCCGCGGCAACATGACCCAGATGACGTCGCTCCATGAGGAGCGTCTGGACTTCGTGGCCCGCACGCTGCAACGCACCGGCGCGAAAACCGTGCTCGACCTCGGCTGCGGCTCGGGGTCGCTGCTTTACCGTCTGGCCGCGTTTCCGGAGCTCGAACACATCGTCGGGCTGGAACAGTCCGGTGTATCCATCCGGCAGGCACGCCTCAACCTCGAACCCTGGCTGGCGCTGGCGCCGAAGCGCATCCGGCTGGTGCGGGGCTCCTACACCGAAAGCAACCCCGAGCTGGCCGGATTCGACGCCGCGGCCATGGTGGAAACCATCGAACACGTCTACCCGGGAGAGCTGTCCCGGGTGGAGCTGGCGGTGTTCGGGGAGTACCGACCGCGGGTGCTGTTCATGACCACCCCCAACCGGGAGTACAACCCGCTGTTCGATCTCGAGCCCGGGGAGTTTCGCGAGGAAGACCACAAGTTTGAATGGGATCGCACCAAGTTCCGCCGCTGGGCCCTCGGCGTGGCCGACCGCAACGGCTACCGGGTGGAATTCGGCGGTATCGGCGATTACCACCCGGAACTGGGGCATCCCACCCAGACAGCGCTGTTCAGCCGTCAGGCGTGATCAGCGAATGCGGCGCCAGGCCGACAGCTCGGCAATGGTGTGCTGGAATTTTCGGCGGGTCTCGCGGATCACGAACGGCACATCCATCGCGGCCTGCACCGGCTCGAAATGACTGGCGAGAGCATCCCTCATGCCGTCAAGCACCGTGCGGGGCTGACCGTTGTGGGTAAAGCCGCCGATCCAGTTGGCGCGCGGCGTGAATTCTTCCAGTAGTGTGTAGGGCGAACTGATGACCAGCGTACCGCCAACCGCCAGGCGCTGGTGGATGTCCCTCAGGAACGCCCCGGGGTCCTGCAGCCGGTCGATCAGATTACCGGCAAAGATCAGATCGTAGTCCACGTGTTCCGCGCCCAGATTGCAGGCGTCTCCGGTGGCAAACCGCACTCGTGAGGCTGCCCGCACCAGGTCCAGCGCCTGCAGGCTGACGGTGACGCGCTCACCCAGCTCGCCTTCGTCACGGCGGAAATAATCAATCGCTCCGGCCTCTTTCAGGGTGGTGGCAGCATCGACAAAACGCTTTGACAGATCGACCCCGACAACCTCGTCAAACAGCCGCCCGAGCTCGAACGCGGTACGGCCCACAGCGCAGCCCAGATCGAGCGCCCTGCGCTTGTCACGGCCGGCCATCAGCTCCTGGCAGATGCCGGCGCACCGGGCCGGATAGTTACTGACCCCGAAATGGGGCTCACCGAAATGAAAACCCAGATACTGGCTGAGCAGTTCGTCGGTTTCGTACACGTTCATGGCGGTTCCTTTGAAGATGTCTGATCAGGTGGCGGGGAGTGCGCAGGTGCGGAACCCCGTGTACACATCGTTTCTCAGCGGCAGATAGGCCTGGCGATAGGTCCCGCGAATCAGGCTGGACGACGTGGCACAGCTTCCGCCCCGGGTCACCTTGTGATCACCAAACTGCAGGGTCGACATGAACGGATACATGTCGATACGGAAGCCGTCGTAGGGGAAGAACTGGCTGCTGGTCCACTCCCAGACACCGCCGATCATCTGACGACAACCCGAGGGGCTGTCGCCTTCAGGATAATCCCAGACCGGGTGCTGTGCCATGGCCCGGCCGTCCATATCCGCCTGCGCCGGCGTTGGCGACTCATTGCCCCAGGGGTAGCGTCGAAAGGTCTCACCCGGCCGGTTGCCCAATGCGGCTACCTCCCACTCATGCTCCGTGGGTAGCCGGCGCCCGGCCCAGCGGCACCAGGCTTCCGCTTCCCAGTAGGTGACATGGGTTACCGGCGCATCGGGATTCAGTACCTGCCAGCGGTCAAACAGGCGCTCCTGCCATTGATCATCGTGCCAGCGCCAGTACAGCGGGTGTTTCGGTTCACTCATCAGCGGCTCGGCACAGCCATGCACCAGCGCCACATCGGTCTCGGTCTGCAGCCATTTGCGGCCGCCGAAGGACCAGAGCTCCGGGCGGCGGTAGCCCCCATCCTCCACGAAGGCCTGAAACTCGCGGTTGGACACCGGAACACGGGATATGGCGAACGACGGCAGCTCCACCTCGAAGCGCGGCTTTTCATTATCAAACCCGAAATCGGCATCCGCGTACGCCGCGGAATCTCCCGGGATGCCGATGAGCCAGCGCCCGGCCGGGATGACGGCATCGCCATCGAGGCGTTCCCCGGGTGCCGGGCGCTCGGAGTTCACATCAGGTGGAGCGGGATAGCCGACGGTCTGTCGGCACCAGATCAGCGATTCGATGTGCATGTTCTGGTGGTAGATGGCGTAGCGATAAAGGTACCGATCCCGCTCCGTCATCGGCCGGGAGCGGATACGATCGGCCATGCGCTCGTACACGGTATCGAAGTACGCCAGCGTTTCTTCACGGCCGGGAAACAGATCCTGGCACCAGCGGTCCCGGTGGTCCACATGGAAGGAGTCCCACAGGTCGTCCATGGCCGGGTTGTAGCTGGGCGTGCCGTCCAGCAGGTTGAACACAAACACTTCGTAGAAGAAGGCCGCGTGCCCCATTTCCCACAACGGCGGATTAACCCCCGGGTGATAGGGCACATCCAGAGCGGCTTCCGGTAACGAGGTGATCAATGCCCGCGTGCGCTGCCGGGTGCGTTCCAGATCCGCCAGAATGATTGCCTTGTCCACGCCCTTGCTCCCAGAAACCAACAGTGTGATGAGTACGATAACAAACTGCCTGACGGATGAGTGCGGATACGGCCGAATTTCCGGTATTTCTTTCGCCCTATCCCCAATTCAGGGGATTCCCGAACCCTGTCCCTTTGCAATAGTGGTTTCGCACCATCAAAAGTCAAAAAAAAGGATGTCATCCATGTTATCCCTGAAAAAACTCTCATTGGCTTCGGCCATTGCCGCTAGCGTGGCACTCTCTGGTTGCAGTAACTCTTCGTCAAGCGGTTCCGACGGCCCCGTAGCGGGTGACGTCGCAATCAGTGGCACCGCCAGCGCACCGGGCGGTCAGATTGCCTTCTACCAGGAAAAAAGTCTGCTCGAGATTGCCAGTGGCTTCCTGATTCCCAGGGCCGTGGCGGCGATCAGTGGTCTTCAACCGGTGCAAGGCGCCGATGTGGAACTCATCCGGGTGGATGATAACGGCGAGCAAGTTGGTGATGTACTGGCCACTGCGCGCACCTCCGTCACCGGTGATTATTCCCTGACCCTGCCCCAGGGGGTGAACCTGGCGGGCAACCTGGTGGTGCGCATCACCGGCACCAACAATGCCCAGATCCGCTCACAAGTGGTTGAGCAGGAGGTGGATATCGACCCGGCCTCGGAATTCATTCTGCAAAAGTTCGTGCAGAGTGGCGCTTCGCTGGAAAACCTCGAAGTGACGGATGTGGTAAAAATCAAGAATCGAGTGGCGGAGTTCGACCTGACCGCGTCACCGGACTTCCAACTGGCTGACATGCTGGCGGAGCTGGACAAGGTAGTGGGCGAGGATCTGGAAGGCCAGATCGAACTGGCCACCAACGAAGCAGGCGACATCGCAGACATTGCCGGAACCTACCGCTCAGCGGCCATTGAACTGGGCCTGTACGATACGGACAACGGTGGGGACGGCACCTGGGCCTCCGAAGTGTTTGCCGCAACTTTCACCTTCGCTGCCGGAGCCGACGGCGATGCCGAAGTCACACTGACCTCCGAGGAAGGCTCGGACAGTCTGCTGTTCGGTTCGAACCTGGCTGGCAGCAGTCTGTTTACCTTCACCGACGCGAATATGGAGGAGGAGTCGCTGCCGGCCATATTCACTGCGAACAACACGCTGACGATCGAAACACCGTTCGAAGAAGAGGTGGACGGAGACGTCGGCTTCCGCTCGCCGCCGGCCACCCTGCGCCTACAGAAAGCACTGAACACCAATGTGTTTGTGCTGGCCGCGTCAGAGACGGTTCTGCGTTACGACACGACCATGGCGGGGGACCTCGATCCAAACGCAAAAACCGGGGACGAGCTTTCGCAGACGCTTGAAGTGTTCGCAGAAACACCGTCCGGAAACAACCCAATCATACTGGACGGCGATTTCGGCCGGGTTTATCTGGAAAATGATCAGGTCGCGGGCGACAACATCACCATTACCACCGAGCAGAACGTGGTGTCCTTTGATGGCGAAGGCAACCTGACCGCCACGGCGGGAACGACTCAGGATCTCTCGCTTACCACCGGGGGCGTTGTTACATTCTCTGAACCACCCGGGGCTGCGGACGAAGAACCGCTGCCGGTTGTCATCGATAGCAACGGCGACATCGTCACCATTGGCGGTGAGGAAGTCGACGGTTTCATCAACGCGGATCTGAATTTTATCTCGTTCCTGTTCAATGAGGACGATGCCATGTCAGACGGCTCCGCCGTCGTCACCGAATACTCCAAAACCCTTCTGGTTCGTCTGCCGACCAGCGCCCCCACCGTTGAAGGCAACAGCTACCGCGTCTTCGGCATTGCCGCCGGATTCCCGAACCCGGATGGCGAGGCCATCATCCTTCGCGGCCAGCGCTTCAACACCCTGCTGAACATGACCTCCAACACGGCCGGCACCGTTCAGGGCACTCAGATCACCACCAATCGGCCGGACTTCACCAGCCAGGTGGCGCGCACCACAGCAGCAGTTGAAAACAGCGCCAGCGTAGATGTGATGGCCAACGGCCAGACCACGGTGACCATCACTGAACCCGACGGCACCACGGAACTGAGCGGCTTCTTCAACGAAGATGCCAGCATCGGTATCTTCACCAACAACTTCACACCGACTGACGGCACAACAGACAGTCTGGGCCTGACCATCCTGATGCAGGTCAACCCGTAAATCCGCAAACCGAAAGCCCGCCAGCCATTGAGGCCCGGCGGGCCATTTACCCCTGAAACCTTGAACCTCCCCCCGGTTCCGCTATAACAGAGTATCCAGAGCCGGATTGCCGCAAGGAGCGACATGTCCAAGCAGTGGGCACCATCCAAGATTCTTTCCATGGGCATGGCCGTTGGACTGGGGCTGTTTCTCCTTGCCCTGTATTTTGCCACCGGCGTTCCACGCCTGGGTCTGTCCACCGAACCGGGGCTGGATGGCCTGCGGGTTGTCAGCGTGGATGCAGACGGCCCGTTTGCCGGCATTGTCAAACCCGGCGACGAACTGATTGCGATACATAACGAAGGTGCGGTCTTCACTTTCGAGCCCTTTGATGCCATCGCCGAACCCGACGACGCCGCCACCTACGGCCCCTACAACCGCTTCTTTGAACGTCAGAATGTCATCTGGTCCATCCTTCAGGCCGAGCGCATCAGCCTGGGCATCCGCATGGCCCGGGAGATACCGGGGTCGGACACCCGGGCGTTGCTGCCTCCCGTGGACTGGGTCACCGTGACCCTGACAACCGACATCGGCCCCACCGATCTGCCACCGGCGTTCTGGTACCAGATCGTCTGCGGCCTGATGATTTTCTGGATGGGGGTTGCCGCCTGGGCCTTCGTACAAAGCGAGCGTGGCCCGTTCTTCTACGCCCTTGCCGGTTTCGGCATTGCCGTGGCCATCATCGCCAGTGCCGTATACACCACCCGTGAACTGAGCCTGCCAGGCGACCTTATGCTGATCCTGTCCCGCTGCAACCAGTTCGGGGCCATGCTGTTTGCCGGCGCCGGAACCACCCTGCTCTGGCACTATCCCACCACCGTATCCCGCTTCCGCTTCGAGTGGCTGATGCTGGCGCTGGTGGTGCTGATCCTGTCCGCCAACTGGGGGCAATGGGTCAACAGCCTCGACATCACTGCGCGTTACACGCTGCTGGCGTGGGCCTTGGCGGATGTCGTCCTTGCCGTCATCCAGTGGCGCCGGACCCGGCGGGAGCCGGTTGCCCGGGCGCGGCTGAAATGGTTTGTGTACGCCTGGTTCGGTGGCGTTATCAGTTATCTGACGTTGGTGGTGGTGCCCCAGGTATTGGGCCACGACTCCCTGCTCCACCAGCAGTACGCCTGGCTGCTGTTTGTCCTGTCCTATCTGGGCATCGCCCTGGGCATTGTCCGTTACCGGCTGTTTGACCTGGATCGCTGGATTCTGGTGGCCTGGTTCTGGTTTCTGTGCGGCATCCTGGTCATCGCCATCGACAGCTTGCTGGTGCTATGGCTGGGACTGCAGTACTCCCTCGGCCTGATAGTCAGCCTGGCGCTGGTCGGCTGGGTCTACTTTCCGCTGCGCCAGATGCTGCTGCGGCGTTTCATGCCCTCGTCCACCCGGGACGACCTGTGGGAGCGCCTGCCCACCATGATCAGCGATGCGTTCGAGATTGGCGGCAGCATCGACCGGCAATGGCAGCGAGCCTTGCAACGCTCTTTCCATCCACTCCAGATTGATCGGCGGGAGCAGCACTGCGACCGACCGGTGGTACTGGACAGCGGCCTGCGGCTGCGCGCGCCCCTGCTGGGTGAGTCGGCCTGCCTGGAGTTGAGCTACGCGGAACAGGGCCACCGGCTGTTTGATCAACAGGACACCCAGTTCGCGGCCCAGGCCATGGAGCTGTTCCGCTTTGCCCGCCAGTACCGGGACTCGTTCGAAGACGGCGTCCGTGCCGAGCGCGCCCGCGTGGCCCGGGATCTGCACGACGACGTGGGCGCCCGCCTGTTATCGATCATCTACCGCGCTGACACCACCGAACTCAGCAATCTTGCGCGGGACTGCCTGAAGGAACTGCGCGGGGTGATTCAGGGCCTGCAGAAACAGACCGTACCGCTAGACCAGAGCTTCTCCCGCTGGCACTTCGAGTCACGCCAGCGGTGCGACCTTTTCGATGTGGAACTGAATATGACGCTGGCGCCAGCAGCGGCCGACATCACCCTGACGCCACGAATCGAGCGCAACCTGATGAGCATCATCCGCGAGCTGCTGACCAACACCATCAAACACTCGGAAGCCACCGAATCCCAGTTGCGCATCGACTACCTGGACGGACACCTGCTGGTGGATGCCAGTGATAACGGCATCGGCTGGGGTACGGTGCCGACCGGGAACTCAAGCGGTATCGGCCTTCACAGTATTCGCGAGCGTTGCGGCGAACTGGGCGGCCATGTGCGCCATTACAGCCGGGTCGGCGGCGGTGCGGGGATGATCTGTACCGTTCCTATCACAGGAGCGGCAGCGGGATGAAACAGGTGCTGATTCTCGAAGACCTCAAAGACGCGCAGCGCTGGCTGAAGGAAGCGGTGCTGACCTCGTTCCCG
>JAEPMM010000052.1 GCA_017643965.1 Marinobacter sp. | reverse complement strand
GATGATGGTCACCAGCGTGGTGGTGGCTGGCCAGCGGCTGGACGTCAGTGGCGAGGGCTACGATCTGGAGGGCCGGGTGCAGGGCAGCGAGGGCGAGGCGGCGGAGTCCTCCGCGCTGTCGGAACTGGCGCGTGCGGCGGCCCTGTGTAACGACGCCCACCTCCGTCACCGGAATGGGGAAACCACCGTCGCGGGCGATCCGATGGAAGGCGCGCTCAAGGTATTCGCCCACAAGGCAGAGTTCGACCTGGCACAGAGTGAGCAGGACTGGCCCCGGCTTGATGAAATTCCATTCGATACCCAGCACCGTTTCATGGCCACCCTGAATCACGACCATCATGGTCACACAGTGGTGTATGTCAAAGGCGCGCCGGAACGGATCCTCGACATGTGCCGTGGTGTGGTCAGTGCTGACGGCGACACCGGCGAACTGCACCGGGCCTCCTGGGAAGCCGCCATCACGGAACTGGCCTCCGGGGGCTTGCGGGTGCTGGCCCTGGCCAGAAAACCGGTCACCGCTCAGCACACCTTGTCGGTGGACGAAGTCGAGGAGGGACTGGAGTTGCTGGGCCTGGTCGGATTGCTGGATCCGCCGCGCCAGGAGGCCATCCAGGCCATCCGCGACTGCCATGAGGCCGGTATCCGGGTCAAAATGATCACCGGTGATCACGCCATGACCGCCGGCGCCATTGCCGCCAGACTGGGGCTGGAAAACACCCGTCGGGTGGTGACCGGCCGCGAGCTGGACGCGCTCAGCGATCCCGAGCTGATGGACCTTGCGGCGGAGGTGGACGTGTTTGCGCGCACCAGCCCGGAACACAAGCTCCGCTTGGTGGAGGCGCTGCAGGCCCGTCATGGTGTGGTGGCCATGACCGGTGACGGCGTGAACGATGCCCCCGCCCTGAAGCGGGCGGACGTGGGCATCGCCATGGGGGTCAAGGGGTCGGAAGCGGCGAGGGAAGCGGCCGCGGTGGTGTTGCTGGATGACAATTTTGCCAGTATCGCTGCAGCGGTGCAGGAAGGCCGCACCGTGTACGCCAATCTCAAGAAGGGCATTGCCTTCATGCTTCCCATCAACGGCGGTGAATCCATCAGTCTGATCACTGCCTTGTTGCTAGGGCTGACCCTGCCGATCACGGCCCTGCAGATTCTCTGGGTCAATCTGGTGAGCTCGGTGGTGCTGGCGATGACCCTGGCGTTCGAGCCGCCGGAGCCGGGTGTCATGAAGCGTGCGCCCAGGCCGCGGGATGAGCCCCTGCTGGCCGGATTTGTGGTGTGGCGGGTGGTGTTCGTGTCGTTGCTGTTCCTTGTGGGCATCTTCGCCGCCTGGTACTGGGCCATGCATCACACCGGTGATCAGGCCATCGCGCGGACGCTCGCGGTCAACACCCTGGTGGCTATGGAGGTGTTCTATCTGTTTGCCGTGCGCTACCTGGATTCACCCTCCATCACCCTCAAGGGCGTCCTGGGCACGCCGGTGGTGCTGCTCGCGGTGACCGGTGTGGTGGTCCTGCAGCTGACCTTCACCTACCTGCCGCTGTTCCACCGTACCTTTGGCAGCGCACCACTGGGGTTGACGCAGTTGCTGTTTGCCGTCGGTGCCGGGGTGACCGTGCTGGTGATTCTGGAGCTGGAGACCGCCGTGCGGGCGTGGCGGGCGAGGAGAGCGCCGGGCGCGTCTAGCCCGGCCCCCGGGTGATCACGCCGGGGTCACCGCGCCCCTCGACAGCCGCCAGCTCGGCACTGGACAGCCACTCGCCGGGGGGCCGTTCCATGACCAGGGCGCAGGCTGACAGCGCTTGGGCCCAGGAACAGCGGTTGGCGAACAGCATGCCGGCCTCGTTCAGGGTGCCGCCACGATTAATGTAGCCCAGCACCCGGGAATGGCGCGGCTCCGGGAAGAGGGGGTGAAGATGGCCACGGAACACTTCCGGTCGCATGTGGGTCAGGGCCACGCGGCGGTGAAGACGGAATGGAAATAGTCGCTCCCGTTCAAACTCGGACAGACAGGCGGTGGCTTCGTGGACATCCCGGGGCTGGCGAAACCGGGCCGGTTCCTGCAGGTACACCAGGCGGAACGGTGTGCCGGTTTCACGCAGCCGTTCACAGGCGCGCATCAGCTCTGACAACTGGTAGGCGCCGTTGGCAATCAGCAGCACCGGTTCGCCATTGGAGGTGTCTTCGTCCACCACCAGCGCGCCGTTGCGGGCGAGGGCCCGGGCTTCGGTCTCATTGAACACGCAGGGGCGGTCCCGCTTGGGTATGACCATGCAGGTCAGGGTGCCGCGGCCCCGGTAGATGCCGGGCAGCACCGCCAGTGTGCTGTTGTAGTCAGCGGGAAACACCACCCGCGATACGTCGTTCATTTCCCCCAGCAAAGCCTCACAGAACGTCGTGTCCTGGTGGGACTGTTCGTTCTTGCCGTTTTCCCAGGTGTGGGAGGTGGCAATCACCGGAAAGCCCAGCCAGCGGGCGGGACGTTCCACTTCCCGCTGATGGCGGGCAAAAATCAGTTCCTGGCGGATGGCGCCCAGCATTTTCACGCAGAACGCCTCGTAACTGGCCACCAGGTTCAACCCCGCCTTGTTGCCGAGACAGGCCGAGACCACCGCTTCTTCGTTGAGCGCGGTAATCACCCGGCCCTGCACCGACTCCTGATCACTTTCCGGGTGGTTGACCCGGTGTTTGAGCTGATCCAGAACGCCGGTAAGGCGATTGCTGGCAAGCTCATCCGGGTTGCCCACCCGTGCCCGCAGGTGCGGGTTGGCGGCCACCAGCGCGGTAAAGAAATCGTCGACGGCCTGCATCGGCGAACACCCGGTGCTGGCTTGGGGCAGTTGCGGTATCTTCGGTTCCGGCGGATTGCGCGTGGCCAGGACGTGATCCCGTTCCAGTGGGCGTTGCTGTTGAGCGTGTTGATTGAGCTGATGCACACACTTTGCCAGCTCGTCCGGTGCCACCCACAGTGCATCGGCGTGGCTCTGGAACAGCTCCCGCGCCCTGGCATCCACGCGCGGGCTGCCGGGCAACGGCAGGTTGTGAGCCGCGTTGCTGCCGGCGCCATAGAAACCGAAGCCCTTGACGGTCTCGGCAATGCCGTAGGGCACCCGAATCGGGTAGGCCTGCTCGCCCTTGATTGCCCGCCGGCCGTTGGCGGCGAGGGTGTTCTCCATATCAAACAATACGCAGACGAAGGCAGCGGGGTCGCGGCCATCGAAGCGTACCGGGGCGAAGCCGCGGTCGGACAGATGCTCCTCGAAACGCTCGAGGCCGGCGCGGGTGCCCAGTTCCGTGCGCTGCTCGATTCTGCGGCCGTTGGCGATCATGATCGGCATCACCGTGCCGCAGTCCTCAGCCCGCCACCAGCGGGGAATCCAGTCACTGCCGCGCTGTTCCTCGGCGGCGCCGTCGGACAGAAACGCCACCAGGGATTCCCCGGGCAGGGGCATGTGGGCGTACTGCAGTTCGGCGAACCCGAGGTAGCCACCCTCGATAATGCCCCCGGCGGTGTGGGGGTTGACGTGGCTGCCAATGGGCGCGGCCATGCCGCCATCGGGCCGCTGGCGATAGCTGTAGAAGTCGGACACCAGCACCGACAGCCCCTCGGGGCCCTGGTAGCGGCTGTGCTGCTCCGGGTGCAGATTGCCGGTCAGCACGTTGAGGGCATCAATCGCGGCCACGCAATGTCCCTGGCCCATCAGCCAGCTGCGGGTCTGCCCGGTCAGGTTGTTGAGTGCCAGATAGGCGGCATAGGCCGGCACCATGTTCAGCGCGCCGCCGGTGTGGCCTTCCGGAAAGTGTTTGAAGTCGCGCGGCTGCAGCGGCTGCCCGCTGACATCTACCCGTTGCGTGTAGGTCATGTGGGCGACCAGCCACAGCCCGGCACTGGTCAGGCGATCGAGTGCGCTCAGCTTGCGGAATACCGTCTCGGTGTCCGGCTGCTGGCCGCCGGCCACTAGTGCCTCTGCCATGGCTCTGGCGCGGGTGCAGGTGGTCGGGGAATGCCGTATAACACCGTAGCCGTGTCGCCAGAGCTCGAACTCCGGATGGCTGGTTGATGACATGGCGTGCCTCCATGGCGTTTGGGTATGGCAGAATTGTAGAAGATGGCTCGGGGACCGCCTTTGACGCAGGTCATCCGCAGACGCATCCGGTGCGGGTGAGACCTGGTCGTTTGGCAGTGGCAGCGATTGGCTTTAAGATAGGCCGCAGGACATGAAAACAGACACGAATGAAAAGGATTTCAGGGAATGAGCAAAGCGATTGTTTTGTTGGGTGACCTCGGTACCGATCATGAGGGCTTCCCGCCCACCCCCGTCATTGCGGGTTCTCCCGACGTGCTGGTGGACGGTAAACCGGTTGCCCGGGTCGGCGATCCCCTCGCCATCCACTCCAAGCCCAAACACCCGCCTCACCCTCGCGCGGTGGCCGCAGGCTCGGCAAGCGTGCTGATCAACGGCATCCCCGCCGCCGTCACCGGCAGTGCGATCACCTGCGGTGGCGTCACCATCGGCAGCGGCAGTGTGATTATCGGTCGCTGACCAGCGCCATCTCGCGCTCGGTGTAGTGGCCCACCATATCCGCCAGCCCTCCGGCCAGTTCGTCGAAGGTGATGGGCGGGGCCGGATCGCACAGGTGCCGCACCACCGAGTAGATGCCGCCGTTGATCATGATGTAACTCATGGTCGGAATGTTGCGGATCTTCAGGGTTTCCGGATGGTGCATCAGGTACTGGGTGACCAGTTCTGACAGGGTTTTCTGCAGCGGTTCCACGTGTTGCTCGAAATCCAGCGCCATGGCGTAACGGGCGCATTTCAGGTAGCGCTCGTTGTTGGCCTGCAGGAAATCGCGGAAGTGGGCGAGCAGATCGAGCACCGCTTCTTTAATCGGTTTCCGAACAATGGTGGGAATCAGGGGCTGGATCATGCCAATGGTGTCGGCCACGAAGCGCTCGCTCATGACCTGAAAGATCTCTTCTTTGTTCTCGAAGTACTCGTACAGCGACCCCACGCCAACTCCAGCAATATCAGCGATTTGCCGCGTTGTGGTGGCCGCTGGCCCGCGCTCGGCCATGGCAATGAAGCCCGCTTCGACAATAGCGTCCACGGTGGCTTTGGCGCGTTGCTGAACAGGTTTTCTGGCCATAATTTTTCCGAATTGAATCCGAACAAGCGTTCGCTTTATGGTGAGTGAATCATTCGCTCATTGTCGAAGTGTAGGTACTCCATGTTTGGAAGTCGTTTGCCCAATAAACCCAGCCGCGGCGCCGCTGCGGTCGTAACCGGTGCCGGCAGTGGCATCGGCCGTGCATTCGCGCTGGAAATTGCCCGTCGTGGCGGCACGGTGCTGTGCTCGGACATCAACCTGACCACCGCCGAGGAGACCGTGGCTCTGATCGAGGCGCTGGGTGGTCAGGCCTGGGCGTTCAAATGTGATGTCAGCAAGCTCAACCAGGTCGAGGCCCTGGCCGACGAGGCCGAGCGGGTGTTGCCAGCGCCGGTCAGCCTGGTGATCAACAACGCCGGCGTCGGTGTCGGCGGCAAGCCGGTGGGTGAGGCCGCCATGGCCGACTGGAAGTGGACTCTGGGGATCAACCTCTGGGGCGTGATTCACGGTTGCCATGTGTTTACTCCGAAACTGAAAGCGCTGGGCCATGGCGGCATCATCAACGTGGCCTCCACCGCGAGCTTCTCGGCGGCCCCGCTGATGGGCGCCTACAACGTCACCAAAGCCGGTGCCCTGGCACTGACCGAGACCATGGCAGCCGAGCTGGCCGGTTCCGGCATCTCGGTAACGGCGCTGTGCCCGACGTTGGTGAAAACCAACATCAAGGCCAACGGCCGCATCATCGGTGAATCCTCGAAGCTGTTCGACCGCCTGATGGATCGTTGCGGCATGTCGCCGGAACGGGTGGTGAACGATGCCCTCAAGGCCCTTGACCGGGGCGATCTGTACGTCATGCCGCAGTTCGATGCGCGCATGATCTGGCGCGCCAAGCGTCTGATTCCACGCACCTATGCCCTGGGCACCGGGCTGATCAACCGCTTCGGTGTCAGCCGTTTGCACTGACCCGGCCGGGCCGATCCACCCTGATCCGATCTGAAAGGAAGGCACGTTATGGCGACTATCGATCTCGACAAGATGCTGGAGAAAATCAAGGACAGCCAGTGGGCGCTGGCGGACATTGACTGGGAGGCCCCGGGCGCGGACAAGATCAGCCCGGAGCAGTGGCCCAAGCTGAAGGCGTTCATGTCGGATCTGATGTGGATCGAGCACGTGGGCGCCCGCGGTTTTGCGGCGATGGCGAAGAAGGCCCCGACCGACACCCTGCGGGAGATTTACACCTATTTCCACGCCGAAGAGCAGCGTCACGCCAACGCTGAAATGGCGCTGATGCGTCGTTGGGGCATGCTCGACGGTGATGAGTTGCCGGAACCGAACATCAATCTGCGGCTGACCATCGAGTGGCTGGACCGCTACAGCGATGACATGCCGCTGGAGGTCCTGGGTTCGGTGATTCCGATGCTGGAGATTGCCCTGGACGGCGCGCTGCTGAAGTTCCTGCTGGAGGAGGTGGACGATCCCCTGTGCCATGAGGTGTTCGCGAAGATCAACGGTGATGAGTCGCGGCATCTGGGGGTGGATTTCCATGTCATGGAAATGCTGGGCCGCGGCAAGCTGCATCAGCTGGCGGTGAAAACCATCGGTACCGTGGCCAATCCCAAGCTGATTCTCGGGGTGCTGGCCTACGCGCCACTGCTCAACAAGATGCGGGACAACATTGTCGCCATGGGGCTGAAGGAAGAGCGCCTGTATGACGCGATGAACAAGTACGAGCGCATTGGCGGTCGTACCGAGGAGGGGCGTCGCAACCCCTGGTTCCAGATCATCAGTCAGCACGGGAAGATGGTGGTGAACCGCTCGCATCCTTACCACGTGCCGGTGGATGCGTTGGTGAAGCTGACCAGTTACATCCCCAGCCGGGCGGTGGGGCCGGTACCTACCTGGGTTCGTGGTTTGACCTGGCGCACTACGGCCTGACGCACTACTGCCTGACTCAGTTGGCCTTGACCCCGGGCCTGGCCCTGGCTTTGGAGTGAGGCGAGGGATGGGGGTTCCTTTTCTTTCAGGAAAAGAACTCGCTGCGCTCAGACACCTTTGTTCCTGCAGAAAAGGAACCCCCATCCCTCGCCTTTCGGCCTTGGTCAGGGGCCGCTTTGTTGAAATTGAGAGAGTGTTATGACGACTGTTGTTGAGAAAGCCAAGGCTGAGAGAGCCAAGGCTGAGAAAGCCAAAACCGCTCCACGTAAGAGAAAGGTGACCCGGAAGGCGGCTGCTGGACCGGTTACGCAGGATGTTCATGTTCATGAAGTGTTGATCGTCGGGGCCGGTTTTGGTGGTCTGGGCACGGCGTTGCGGTTGCAGCAGGACGGCATCCGCGATGTGGTGATTCTGGAGCGAGCCGCGGACATCGGCGGTACCTGGCGGGACAACACCTATCCGGGGGCGGCTTGTGACATTCCGTCGAATCTGTATTCGTTTTCCTTTGCGCCGAATCCGGACTGGTCGCGGAGCTTTTCCGGCAGTGGCGAGATTCTGAAGTACGTGCACTATCTCGCGGATACCTTCAATCTGCGGCGCCTGGTGAGGCTCAACCGGAACGTTACCGGGCTGGAATACGATGAGGTCGCCGGGGTGTGGTCGGCGGTCACGGCGTTCGGGGAGGTGTTTCGCGGCCGGTCGGTGGTGATGGCGCAGGGGCCGTTGTCGAATCCGGGGTTGCCGAAGATTGCCGGCATTGATTCGTTCCGGGGTCATACGGTGCACAGCGCACAGTGGGATCACGACTACGATTTCAGTGGCAAGCGGGTGGCGGTCATCGGCACCGGGGCCAGTGCGGTGCAGATTATTCCCGAGCTGGTGAAGCAGGCGGCGAAGCTGAAGGTGTTTCAGCGCACGCCGGGCTGGGTGCTGCCGAAGCCGGATTTTGCCACCCCGGGCTGGAACCGGGCATTGTTCCGCAAGCTGCCGGCCAGTCAGGCCGCGGTGCGCAAGGCGCTGTACCTGGGCCATGAGTCGGTGGCGCTGGGCATTGTGTGGAATTCACCGTTGACCCGGGTGGTGGAGAAGGTGGCGGAAGCGCATCTGAACCGGCAGGTGAAGGATCCCTGGATGCGTCGTCAGTTGAAGCCGGATTTTCGCATCGGCTGCAAGCGGGTGCTGATGTCCAGTGACTATTACCCGGCCCTGCAGCAGGATAACTGCGAGCTGGTGACCTGGCCGATTGCCCGGATCAGCGAACAGGGCATCCGCACCGCCGAGGGCATCGAGCATCAGTTCGATTGTATTGTCTTCGCCACCGGCTTCGATGTCAGCAACGCCGGCACGCCCTTTCCGGTCAGGGGCGTGGGTGGTCGTGAGCTTGGCCGGGAATGGCACCGCGGTGCGCAGGCCTACAAGAGCATCAATGTGTCCGGTTACCCCAATCTGCACATGACCTTCGGGCCCAACTCCGGGCCGGGGCACAACTCGGCGCTGGTGTACATGGAGTCGCAGATCGAGTACATCCTCAAGGCGGTCAGGGTGCTGCGTGCGCTGGAGATCAAGGCGCTGGATGTGAAGTCTCATATCCAGGCCCGCCACAACCGGGAAATCCAGAAGCGGCTGGCGAAAACCAACTGGAATTCCGGCTGCAAGAGCTGGTACCTCACCGAAGACGGCTTCAACGCCACCATGTATCCGGGCTTTGCCTCCCAGTACGCGCGGCAGATGGCGTCACTGGACCTCAAGGACTATGCGCTGATCCGCGCCTGAGAAGCGTTGTTGTGAGACGGTTTTTCTGACAATCTGAATCGGAACTGTAGCCGATCAGCAAGGAGAGACCCATGACAGAGGACAAGCGCCGTCGTTATTCCGCCCCGGTGGTGGATGGCATCGGCAAGTCTGCCAGCCGCGCCATGTTGCGGGCCGTGGGCTTTACCGATGAGGATTTCCGCAAACCCCAGGTGGGCATCGCCTCCACCTGGAGCAACCTCACCCCCTGCAACATGCACATCAACCGCCTGGCGGAGGAGTCGGCGGCGGGCGCCGACGAGGCCGGGGGCAAGGCCCTGATCTTCAACACCATCACCGTGTCCGATGGCATTGCCAACGGCACCGAGGGCATGAAGTACTCGCTGATGTCCCGTGAAGTCATCGCCGATTCCATTGAAACCACCGCCGGCTGTGAAGGTTTTGACGGTCTGGTGGCCATCGGTGGCTGTGACAAGAACATGCCGGGCTGCATCATGGGCCTGGCGCGGCTGAACCGGCCGTCGGTCTTCGTCTATGGCGGCACCATCCTGCCCGGGGAGAATCACACCGACATCATCTCGGTGTTCGAGGCGGTGGGCGCCCATGCCCGTGGCGACCTGGACCTGATCGAGGTGAAACAGATCGAGGAAACCGCGATTCCCGGGCCGGGTTCCTGCGGCGGTATGTACACCGCCAACACCATGGCGTCGGCCATCGAGGCCATGGGCATGAGCCTGCCGGGCAGTTCGGCCCAGAACGCGGTGTCCGGGTCCAAGGCCGAGGATTGCCGGGCCGCCGGCGCGGCGGTGCTGAACCTACTGGACAAGGACATCAAACCCTCGGATGTGATGACCCGGGAAGCGTTCGAGAACGCCATTACCGTGGTGATTGCCCTGGGGGGCTCCACCAACGCGGTGCTGCACCTGCTCGCCATGGCCAGCACCGTAGGGGTGGAGCTGTCACTGGACGACTTCGTGGAGATCGGCCGGCGGGTGCCGGTGCTGGCGGACCTGCGCCCCAGCGGTCATTACATGATGTCGGAACTGGTGGCCATCGGTGGCATCCAGCCGCTGATGAAAATGCTGCTGGAGCGAGGCCTGCTGCACGGTGACTGCCTGACGGTCACCGGCCGGACCCTGGCGGAAAACCTGCAGGAGGTGGCCCCCTATCCGCAGGATCAAAACATCATTCACGCCTTCGACAACCCCATCAAGGCCGACAGCCACCTGCGCATTCTGTTCGGCAATCTGGCGCCCACCGGCGCCGTCGCCAAGATCACCGGCAAAGAAGGCACGCACTTTACCGGCCGCGCCCGGGTGTTCCATTCCGAAGAGGAAGCGCAGGAGCGGATTCTCGATGGCACGGTGGTGGCCGGAGATGTGCTGGTGATCCGTTACGAGGGTCCGAAAGGCGGTCCCGGGATGCGCGAGATGCTCAGCCCCACGTCGGCGATTATGGGCAAGGGCCTGGGCAGCGATGTGGCGCTGATTACCGATGGCCGATTCTCCGGTGGCAGCCATGGCTTCGTAGTGGGGCACATCACGCCGGAAGCGGCCGAAGGTGGCCCGATTGCCCTGGTGGAGGATGGTGACACCATCACCATCGATGCGGTCAGCAACCGCATTGAGCTGGATGTGCCGGACTCGGAGCTGGCGCAACGGCTCAGTGCCTGGCAGGCGCCTCAGCCACGATTCACCCGGGGTGTGCTGGCGAAATACGCCCGTACGGTCAGCTCGGCGTCTCTGGGTGCGGTGACGGATCTGCCGTGAGCCGTTGCGGCCGGCCCCAGTAGAAGCCCTGGCCGTGCAGGCCGGGGAACTGCTGGAGCCACGCGGCCACGGCCTGGGTTTCCACCCCTTCCACCACCATGTCCAGGTCCAGCGCTTCCCCCAGCTCCAGCGCGGCACGAAAGATCCGCTGGCGGGTGGGGTGGTCGAGGATGTCCTTGAGGAAACTGCGGTCGATCTTGAGCTCGTCCAGATCAAAACGGGCGAGGGTGCCCAGTGACGAGTGGCCGGTGCCGAAATCGTCCAGGGCGATACGAAAGCCCAGATTGCTGAGGGTGTGGATCATCACACCAGCGGCTTCGGGATTCGCCATCATCGCAGTTTCGGTAATTTCCAGAATCAGGTCGCCCGGGGTCATCCCGTGCCGCTGGATGATGTCTAGCACTTCCCGGTCAAAGTGCGGATGCGCCAGGTCCTTGGCGGAAATGTTTACCGCAATGGCGACCGTTGATCCGTGGTGCGCCGCCAGCCGGCGGTGATCGCCGCAGGCGCGATTGATGACCCACAGCGTGACCGGATGAATCATGCCGACCTGTTCCGCCAGCGGTATCCAGTGGTCCGGCGGTACACGGCCGAATTCCGGGTGCTGCCAGCGAATCAGTGCCTCCACCGAATTGACCCGGCCCTCGCGGATATGGACCTTGGGCTGGTACTCCAACCACATGTGGCCGTTGATCAGCGCGTCTTCCACGTCGAGCATCAGGATCTGCTGGCGGTACTGCCACTCCGCAATTGACGGGTCGTACTCGCAGAGAATGCGATCGCCATTGAGTGAGGCAAAGCCGGCGGACGACAGCAGGCCGGCCGCATCGGGACCATGTTCCGGGGCGTGGGCAGCACCTACCGACGGGCTCCAGGAAAACGCAAAGCGCCCTTCCCGGAAATTCCGGCCAAGCCAGGCCACCACGTCTTCCAGCATCTGTCGGTCGCCGGCGCTATCATCGCTGCGGTAGAAAGCAAAGGCGTGGTTGACGGTGTCTATGCTGGCCAGGGCGAAGCCGTTGATCATCACCAGGCGGTCACTGAACGAGCGCTTCAGAAAGCTGTTGAGGCGCCGCAGGTAGGTTTTCAGCAGTTCCTCGGCGGTGCGGTAGCCGAGCGACTGCTCAATCTCGTTGAAGCGGGTAAGGCGCACAATGCACAGGGTGTAGGGCGTTGCCTCGGCATTGAGGGTATCCAGCGATTCCTCGAGCATGGCGCGGTTGGGTTTGCCGGTGACCCGATGGGTTTTCAGCAGCCGGTCGTAATCCTGCTCGATCCTTGACCTTAGCTGCTCTTCCTGACGGGCGCGCACATCGGAATGCAATCGTCGTTTTCGTTCCTCAAGCAGCAGCCGCCCCACGCCGGAGGTCAGAATCAGGGAGGCGATGGCGGCACCGAGGAAAAAGGCCGAGTCGGTGAGGTCGTTGACCGGCACCCAACCCACGGTGCGAAGAGACGATGTGGTGGCACCGCTGAGGATGACCAGAATGGCCAGGCCGTAATAACGGGCGTACACATGGCGCTGCAGCTGCCGGCTCACCACCGCCAGTATGAACAGGCCGGTCAGGGTGGCCAGCACCAGTAGAGTGCCCTGACCCGGGAAGGGCAGCCCCAGTGGCGCGGCAATCAGGATGACAAACGCGGCAACACTGAAGCTGTGCAGCACCGACGTGGTGTGCCGGGGAATCGACAGGAAGTGTGGGGTGAACTGACACAGCGCGATCAGGCACAGCGGCAGGCTGACGCTCAACAGGTTATTGATCTGTGGCCAG
>JAEPMM010000291.1 GCA_017643965.1 Marinobacter sp. | reverse complement strand
CGCTTCTGCCATCGCCTCCAGGGAACCAAAATATCTGGCCAGCGCCTTGGCGGTCGCCTCACCCACCTCGCGGATTCCCAGTGCGTAGACGAATCGCCACTGCACCGGTTGGCGGGCCTTGTCGATGGCCCCCAGCAGATTGCTCGCGGACTTTTCGCCCATCCGTTCCAGGCCGGTGAGATCCGCCTTGGTGAGCCGGTACAGATCGGCCACGGTCTTCACCATGTCCCGGTCCACCAGGATATCTATCCACTTGTCACCCAGGCCCTCAATGTCCAGAGCCTTGCGGGACGCGTAATGACGAATCGCCTCCTTGCGCTGGGCCGGGCAGAACAGTCCGCCGGAACAGCGGGCGACCGCTTCGCCCTCGATCTGGATCACGTCGGAATCGCACACCGGGCACGTGGCGGGAAGCTCCACCTTACGGGCGTTGGGCGGACGCTTCTCGGTGACCACCTTGACGATCTGTGGAATCACATCCCCGGCGCGGCGGATGAACACCGTGTCGCCGATACGGGCATCAAGGCGCTGAATTTCATCCATGTTGTGCAGCGTGGCGTTGCTGACGGTCACCCCGCCGACAAACACCGGCTTCAGACGCGCCACCGGAGTGACGGCACCGGTGCGGCCGACCTGAAACTCCACGTCTTCGATCACGGTCAGTTCTTCCTGCGCCGGGAACTTGTGAGCAATGGCCCAGCGCGGTGCGCGTGACACAAAGCCCAAGGATCGCTGCAGCTCCAGGCTGTTGACCTTGAACACGATGCCGTCGATTTCATAGGGCAATTCGGGACGTTTGGCCATCAACGACTGATACGCCTGCAGGCACGCCTCCACACCCTGAGCCTTGCGCATTTCCGGGTTGATGCGAAACCCCCACTCCCGCACCTGCTGCAGGGTATCCCAGTGGGTCGTGGGCAACTGCGAGTCGTCTGTAACCGCGGCGCTGTAAGCACACATTTCCAGCGGACGGCGAGCGGTGACCGACGGTTTTTTCTGGCGCAGACTTCCGGCTGCGGCATTGCGGGGATTCACAAAGGCTTTCTCGCCCTTGTTGGTCAGTGACTGGTTGAGCGCCTCAAAACCCGCCTTGGGCATATAGACCTCGCCACGCACCTCCAACAGATCCGGCACCTGGTCCCCACGGAGCTTCAGCGGTACCGAGGGAATCGTGCGGATATTGGCGGTGATGTCCTCACCGGCGTAGCCGTCACCGCGGGTGGCGGCGCGGGTAAGCACGCCCTGCTCGTAGTGCAGACTGACCGCCAGCCCGTCCAGTTTCGGCTCACAGACATACTCGATGAGCTCCTCGGTTTTCAGACGGTCGCGAACCCGGCGATCAAAATCCTGCAGTTCCTCATCACTGAATGCATTATCCAGCGACAGCATGGGGATCCGGTGAACCACCTCCTCGAAACTGGTCTCGGCATTGGCTCCGACCCGACGGGTGGGTGAATCCTCGGTAACGAGCTCAGGATGCTCGGCTTCCAGATCCTGGAGCTCCCTGAACAAACGGTCGTACTCCGCATCCGGCACCTGCGGGTCGTCCAGCACGTAATAGCGGTAGTTGTGCTCATTGATCGCCTGTCGCAATGCCTGAACCCGGTTTACGGTTTCCCGGTTTGCTGTGCTCATACCTGTCTGTCCTCGGATCTACAAAAAAATACCCGGATAGCACCGGGTATTTTACCGTCAGTTGTCCGCCCAATCTGTCAGTGGCGATGCGACCGCTGCTTGCGCTCGAACTCGCGAATACGCTGGCGACAATGCTCAATGGTTTGCGGGGTCATGACACTGCGCCGCTCATCTTTCAGCTCTCCGCCCATGTTGCGGACCACGCACTGGGCCGTTTCCAGCATGAAATCGAAGGCCTGGAGGGCATTGGACGGTCCGGGCAGGCTCATGAAAAAGCTGATGCCGGGGGTTGCCATCCCGGGCATGTCAGCAGGCCGGAAGGTGCCTGGCTCAACGGCACTGGCCACACTGAACTGCACCGGACTGATGGTGTCGGACTGTTCGTGGCGATGGTAGATGTCCATATCGCCGTATTCCAGCCCGCAGGCTTCGAACAGGTTTTTCAGGGCAGTGCCCTTGAAGTCCTCGCCGTTGCGTGCCAGCACGTTGATCACAATCACTTCCCGTGCTTCCGGACGATTGGCACCGGCCAGCGGCTGATCGGTCCGTTTCGGCGTTTGCTCCCGCCGTGCAGTATCTTCCTCGACCTCGCTGGTAACCAGCGGAGGCACGCTCCCGGACGCGGCAGCGCCGGCGACAGGGTCAGCCTGCGGCTCCGGCGCAGGTTGGCTGGCGCCCCGGGTTCTCGGCTCGCTGACCAGGCCTTCATCTACCTCGTACTCGACATCGTCCTCAACCGCACCCCAGCCGGTGTTGTCGGTTTCCGAACCGCGTGCCTCGTCATGCTGCTGATCGTCGTCCCCGGAAGGATTACCCGTCTCGCTGCCGCCGTAGGGTTCGGAAAGCGCACGCTTTTCCTCATCACTGATGATCGGGCGCGTCGGTTTCTGCACCGGATTCCCGAACCGGTTGGACCGCTCCCGCTTCAGGTAACCGCGCTCTTCCAGAGTATCCCGGGATATAGTGCGGGCGCCGCCATTGGGCAGCTCAGGGTTGTGATCTTCATCCAACGGCGATGCATCGAGTTCGTTGACGCCCATACCGGACGAGATTGCCATGGATTCTTTTCTGGCCCGTCTCATTCGACGCAGACCGTCGATGACAATGCCGATAATGACCAGGGTACCTATGGCAATTAACCATTCCCTTAGTGACATAGTGCTGCTGTCCTGTTTGCGGATCGGATATCGTTGCTACTCTAAGAAAAGCCTGTAATGAATACAACGCGCAGGTGGGCCAGATGGCTTTTTTGTCATCTTTGACCGCTTCCGGGCCGGCCCACCGGGTTCAGGCCTCTGCCAGCGCGGCCGCCTCTTCTACATCCACCGACACCAGTCGTGAGCACCCGGGCTCATGCATGGTTACGCCCATCAACTGGTCGGCCATCTCCATGGCGATCTTGTTGTGGGTGATGTAGATGAACTGAACCTGCTTTGACATTTCCTTCACCATATTGGCATAGCGGCCAACGTTAGCATCATCCAGCGGGGCGTCCACCTCATCCAGCATACAGAACGGCGCTGGATTGAGCTGGAAAATGGAGAACACCAGCGCAATAGCCGTGAGTGCTTTCTCACCGCCCGATAGCAGATGAATGGTGCTGTTCTTCTTGCCCGGCGGCCGCGCCATGATGGCGACGCCGGTTTCCAGCAGATCTTCCCCGGTCAGTTCCAGATAAGCGTTGCCACCGCCGAACACCTTCGGGAACAGGGCCTGAAGGCCACCGTTCACCTGATCAAAGGTTTCCTTGAAGCGCTGACGGGTTTCCCGGTCAATGCGCCGGATGGCGTTATCCAGCGTCTCCAGCGCTTCCGTAAGATCCTCGTGCTGGCTGTCCAGATAGTTCTTGCGCTCGCTCTGCACCTGGTATTCTTCAATGGCGGCCAGGTTAATCGCGCCCAGCCGCTGAATGCGGTTGCCGATCTTTTCCAGCTCGTCAGCCCAGCTTTGCTCGGTGGCTTCTTCGGGGAGCTGCTCCAGCACTTCCTGCAACTTCACATCCAGCTCCCTGAGCTGCTCGATGTGATTGCCCGAGCGGATTTCCAGCGCCTGGGATTCCATTTTCAGTTTTTCCAGCCGGGCACGGATGTCCTGAACCTCGTGCTCGGTTCGGCCCCGGCCCTGTTCCTTTTCCCGAACCTCCCGATCAATCTCTTCCAACGCATCCCGGGCTGCACCCAGTTTTTCCTCTTCCGCCAGCCGTCGGTCCAGCAGGCCTTCAAGCTGCATCTGCAGGTCTTCGATGGGCTCTTCGGCCTGCTCCCGGCTTTCCCGCAGGATATCCAGCCGTTCGTCCAACCGCTCTTTCTGCATCTGCATGCGTTCCAGCGTCTGTTTCAATCCGTCCCGCTGGCTGTTCAGTGACTGCACCTGCAGTTGCAGTTGATGGGCATGATCCCGGTCATGGCGGGCTTCCTGGCGCAGGTGATCGAGGTTTTCCCGCAGCGAATCCCGACGCTCCAGCAACTGCTCTTTTTCTTCGTCACTGTCTTCCGTCGACGCCAGCGCATCCTGCCACTCCTCGCGGGCTTCCTGCAGCTGTTCCAGCTGTTCCTCAATGCCCATGACCACATCTTCGGCGTCATCACGGATACGCTGGAGACGGTCATCAATCTGCTCTGCGCGCGCTTTCAGGGCACTGATCTTCGAGGACAGGCCCCCGAGCTCCCGCTCCGCGTCGCTGAGCCGGCCCTGGGCATCGTCCCGGTCTGACTCCGCGCGTTCCACACGCTCCTGAAGCGTCTCGAGCTGCGCGCTGGCCTCTTGCAGCAGCGCATCCGCCTCCGCAAGCTCTTCGCCGAGTTGACTGACTTTTTTCTGCCGCTCGATGACCCCGACCTGCCCTGCGTCCGAATCCGGCATCAGGATCCAGTCACGGGAGACCCAGACCCCGTCACGGGTGATCACACTCTCACCGCTCGCGAGGCTCGCCTGCCTCGACAACGCCTGCTCCAGGGAATCGGCGATGTCGATGCCGGACAGCAGCGCGCTGATGCCACCTGCCCCGGACACCCGGGCG
>JAEPMM010000372.1 GCA_017643965.1 Marinobacter sp. | reverse complement strand
CCGCTTCTGTTACTACCTGGTGGTCAACCAGCTGTTCTCGGTGATCGCACGGTTTGGTGAGGATGACCTGCTGGCTGAGTCCCAGTTGCTGGATCTGCTGCGTCATGCCCTAAGAAGCTGGATGACCCGCTTTCAAGGCCCGGCACGGCCGCTGGTGGCGATGCTGCTGAGCGACGCCCGCCTGCCCTACAAGGGCAACCTGCTCACTCGCGTGCACGATGTGGACGAGCTTAACGCAGAGCTGGAAATGGCGGTGTACACCAGCATCCCCCACCCCCTGCACAAGACCCTCGCCGATCGGAGCAAAACCCGGGGGCGCCCGATGACAGGCCCGCAGCAACATGACGTCGCCTGAGTCCGTCACCCGCCGGGTCATTCGCCAACTGCTGGAAGCGCTGATGTTCGAGGGGCTGATCCCCTGGCGCTGTACCGATTCGACCTCCGGCTCCTGGCAGTTGCTGCACTTCCGGATGGGCGAGCTCAACGGCGAATGCCTGGGACGAATCCGCGGGTTTGGTCGCGTGCAACTGAACACCGCGAGCCTGGCGCTGACGCTCAAGGGCCGTGCCGTGCCGCCAGACCTGGCCATGCTCAGCGACCAGTTGCCCGCGACCGAAGCACAACGGACCGCGCTGCTCGGGGAGCTGCAGGCCACTGTCAGTAACAGCGCCGTCAGCCCTCCGCACCGGGATCGGCGCGCGCTTGCGGCCGAGGCGCTGGACAGCGCACTGCACGAGGGCCACCCCTACCATCCGTGTTTCAAGGCCCGGAGCGGGTTCAGTCGCGAAGATCAACTGCATTATGGTCCCGAGTCCGGCCGTTGTTTCCGCTTGCATTGGTTGGCGGTTCGCCGCGATCAGTGCCTGGCAACCTTGCCGGTGGCCGAAGCGACGTTCTGGCAACGGGAACTGGGCACCGACACCGCCTACCTGCTGCGGGCGGCGTTCAACCGCGTGGGCGCCAACTGGGACGGCTACTGCGCCCTGCCGGTGCACCCCTGGCAATGGCGGCATCTGAAAACCACCGCGCTGGCACCGGCGCTGGCCCGCAGCGATGTGCTGCACCTCGGCCCCCTCGGTGACCGCTACCGCGCCAGCCAGTCCCTGCGCTCGCTGCTCAACGCCAGTCGACCGGGGCAAGCCTGCGTCAAGCTCTCCCTCGGCATCGGTAACACCTCATCCCACCCCCACCTGGAACCCCATGCGGTGCCTGCCGCACCGCAGATTTCACGCTGGCTGCACACGGTTGTCGCCGGTGACGACCACTTCGTCAGACCGTATCCGCTGCGCCTGCTGCCGGAGTATGCCAGCCTGATTTACACCGGTCACGGCGGTCAGCCCGCAGAGCAAAGCAGACTGGCCGGCGAGCTGGGCGCCATCTGGCGGCTGGGGATTGATCGCCAGTTGCACACCGGAGAGCGGGCGATACCGATGAACGCATTGTCGATGCTGGAGGCGGATGGCCGGCCCTTCATCGATCCGTGGCTGCAACGCCACGGCGCGATGCCCTGGCTGGAGGCGTTGATCGACACCCTGGTTCTGCCGGTGTGGCACCTGTTGATCGCCCACGGTATCGGTGTCGAGGCTCACGCCCAGAACAGTCTGATCGTGATGCGGAGCGGCTGGCCCGTGGCGCTGATGCTGCGGGATTTCCACGACAGCGTGGAGTACGTGGCGGATTTTCTGCCGCCGGGTGCGACAGGCCCCCGCTTTGGCAGCCGCCAGGCGTTCTATGACGACGCCCCGGACGATCGCTACTACCGCATGGGCCAGGTGGAGGCCCTGCGTGAACTGGTGATGGACACCCTGTTTGTGTTCAACCTGAGTGAACTGGCACAGGTGCTCGAGACCCACTATCAGGTTCCGGAAGCGATGGTCTGGGCGCAGGTCCGCCACTGCCTTGACGGGTACGCGCGGCGCCACCCGGAGCTGACCGCCCGACTGGCGCGGGTGGGTCACCACCGCAACCCCATTGCCACGGAATCCCTGCTTACCCGCAAATTACGCGGCCCGGGCGCCGGGGAATGCCGCCACCCGATTCCCAACGCGCTTGCGGCCCGGCGCGACACCCATCCCTTGAACAACCACTGAGGTTTTTGTGACACCCAACGACACCCTGTTTTTTGTGGATAACACCCCTTACTCGCGGGAAGACTGCGAGCGCGCCGTCGCGGCCCTGGCTGCCCACCCGCCACTGGCGCAGCCGGCCGGGCTGCGACTGGCGGTGTGTCTGAGCGACTGTTTTCAGTGGCTGGCCCTGTGCCTACACCTCCGGAATCACGGTGGCAGCGTGCTGCCCATACACCCTGGGACGCCGCGGGCCGCCGCCCACGACCTGGCGGCCAGCACCGGCTGCCACTACCTGCTGCACGGGGATGGCAGCGCGCTCGAGACCTGTCACACCACGACCTCCGCCGGGGATACCACGCCCGGCGGAGGCGAACTGATCCAGCTCAGCTCCGGCACCACCGGCCACCCCAAGACCATCGCCCGGCGCTGGACCGACATCGACCGGGAGCTCGACAGTTACGTCCGGCAGTTCACCGACGCCGACGGCCTCACGCCCATCGTGGCCTGCCCGGTGACCCATTCCTACGGGCTGATCTGTGGTTTTCTGGCGGGGCTGCGCCGGGGCGTGGTGCCGCGGATTGTCACCAACCTCAATCCCCGCTTCATTCTCGGGGTGCTGCGTGAATCTCCGGCGCACCTGCTGTATGCCTCGCCCACTCTGGTGGCGCTGCTGGTGCGCATGCTGCCCCCGGAGCAGGCGTTTCATACCGTGATGCTGTCAGGTGCGACACTGCCGGCACCGCTGCTGGAAACCATGAACCAGCGCAGCCACCGGGTGTGCCAGCAATACGGCTGCTCGGAGGCCGGTTGCATTGCCCTCACCACCCACGTGCAACACGCCGGTCTGCTGGGCCGGGTGCTGCCACACCTGACCGTCCCCGCCGGCGCCAGCGCCGATGACCCGGAGGAAATCCGCGGGACCGTGCACCGGGGCGACGCCGAGCCGGACCTGCCGGTGCATACCCGCGATCTGGGCTATCTGGATACGCAGGGCCAGCTGAATTTCCTGGCACGGATGGACGACACCATCAACGTGGCGGGCATCAACGTGTACCCCGGTGATGTGGAGAGCGTGTTCCTACGCCATCCGGACATCACCGACGCGGTGGCCTACAAGCAGCCGGACCCTTACGCCGGCGAACGGGTCTGCCTGCGCTTCGTGGCACACCGTGAACTGGAATCCGAGGCACTGCGACACTGGTGCCGCGATCAGCTGTCGCCCCACCAGGTGCCGGTGATCCTCGAACAGGTTGAACAGATCGACCGGCTGGCCAACGGCAAGATCCGCCGCCGCCTGCTCGCGCCGCAGCCCGAATCGCAGCCCGAATCGCAACCCCGAACGGAGGTGGTGTCCTGATGCCTGAGCCCAAGGAACTGACCGCGATTGTCGCCGTACTGAGACACCACCTGCCCGCAGCGCGGGTCGACGCATTCGCCCCGGAGGCACGGCTGAACGAGGACCT
>JAEPMM010000103.1 GCA_017643965.1 Marinobacter sp. | reverse complement strand
GGCAGGCCCGGCGTGGCGGCCCATTACATTCCGGCAACGCGACAGCTGGCTCTTGCCAAGAACGCGGGGGCCGGCAGCCTGGCCCATGAGTGGTTCCATGCCTTTGATCACTACATGGGCAGCCGTATGTTCAGGGGCTCGCAAGCGACGCAGTTTGCGTCCAGCGCCTGGCTGGATCACGCAAAACCCGATGCCCATCCGCTGAATGCCCTGCTGGGCAACTGCTTTCAGGTGATTATTCTGAACCGGGAGGGCACACTGCCCAGTGCGCTGTTTGAACAGTCCAGCAAGGCAGACCGTGAACTGGGAGTGCTTTACTACGCCCAGCCAGAGGAGTTGTGCGCCCGCGCCTTCGAGGCCTTTGTTGAAGACAGCAACCCCGCCAGCCCTTTCCTGGTCCGGGGCAGCCGCCACTCCGACGAGGCCAGAGCGGGGCTGTATCCTCAAGGTGAGCACCGGGAACGCATCAACATCGCGTTCGAACAGTACTTCAGCGCGCTGGGCCGTGCCCTTTACCGGGAACTCGACACCGCCTGAGCCTTAGAAGTTCGACAGTTCGTCCTGCAGATCCTGCCTGAGCTCATCCGGCTCGGTGATCCACAGGGTTTTGTCCAGCCCCGGAAACACGCCGATGTCGAGGCCATCTTTGGCCAGACCGGGAATCCACTTGTTGAGGAAATCCGGCAGCGACAGACTCTTTGGCGTAAGTTCATCACCGCTTTTGGCGTACGCGGCGGCGAAATCGGCGCTGGGCCAGACCGGCAGGTATTCCACATCGCCGTCGTCGGCGGCAATTTTCAGAAACCGGTTCTCGGCATTCACCAGAATCCAGATTTCCCGTTCCTCGCCAACCTGGCTGAGGAAATAGTCGTAGCGCTCCTCACCATCAAGTTCGAGAATGGCAGTCAGCTCTTCATTGGTCATGGTTTGGCTCTCTGTTCCCGGCCTTCAGTGTTGGGCCAGGCAATCCGTCATGGTAAGGGCAACATCCCGGAACACCGCCTCAGAGCGGATCGTTTCCGGAAAACTGTCGTAAATCGCGCGTCGGCACAGGGAATTGCGGGACTCGCTACGCTCAACACCCCCGGCATGCGCCTGGCTTCCCGCCGGTTCACCGGTGATGTCTTCGCAATGCTCGGGAATCCGTGACACAACCCAGTCCACCACCTCCCCACGTTTCACCGGATTCGCCGCCGGATTGGCAAAGCGAGCGGGGTCGCCGGCATCGGGCTTGTCACGGGTCAGATCCCAGGCAACGTAAACGAGCGCGGCTGAAACCAGTATGACGGTGGCTTTGGGGAATTTCATCGAGGTGTTTCCGGTTGTTTGAAGCAAATCGCGTGTCCAGCATACGCCATGAGCTCCACCCCCAGAAGACCCTATTCCGTGTCAGGCCATCAAAATGTCCAGGAAGTAGCTGTACAACCCGATACCGACGATCACGTTGAACGGAAAGGTCACACCCAGTGACGCCAGCATGGCCAACCCGATGTCCGCGTCGGGAATGCCGTGCCTGACCGCCACCGGTGCAGCGATGTAGGAGGCACTGGCCGTCAGGGTACCCAACACCACGATGGTTCCCGGTTCCAGGCCAAGCCACAGGCCGGTCAGCAGGCCGGGGATTGAGAGCAGCGGGGGCAGGCAGAGCGCGAAGGCAATCACCCGCCAGTGGCGCAGCCGGATCTTGCGCAAGGTGTCTGCCGCCACCAGCCCCATTTCCAGCAGGAACAGCGACAACACCAGCGAGAAGGCCCCGGTCAACGGCGCGGTGACACCATCCCCGTTATCCGGCCCGTACAGAATGCCGATGATGACACCGCCCACCAGCAGCACCACGCTGCGATTGGTCAGGGTCTCCTGCCACAAGGGTGTGCCCGAACCACTCGTGCTCGCGCCTCCCAGTTGATAGCGCCGGTACAGCCACAGCCCGGTCAGAATCGCCGGCAGTTCCAGCAGCACCAGGTACAGCGTCACCTGTCCGCCGATCGCCAACCCCCTTGATTCCACCCAGGCCAGTGCCACCGCAAACGTGCCGGCGCTGACCGAGCCATAGTGGGCACAGAAACTGGCGGCATCGGCCACGTTCAGTCGCACCAGATGACGCAGCAACGGGAACAGGATCAGCGGAATCACAAAGCCCAGTGCCACAATGGCCAACACCTGCGAGAGCAGCCCCCAGTGCAGGTTGCCATGAAGCGCCATGCCGCCTTTGAGACCGATGGTCAACATCAACAGCAGGCTGAGAATGTCGTAGGCGGCTTTGGGAATGGTCAGATCCGAGCGCAGCGCACCGGCGACCACTCCCAGCAGGAAAAACATCACGATAATATCGGGCATTGCAGAAAACACTCCGGCAAAAGAAAGGGCCCCGCAGGGCCCCTTGGAACAACATTGACGTTACGCCGATCCCGCTCGCTGAAATGCGGGTCTGAACACCACCTCGCTGAGCGGGTAGCCGGCAACACCCGGTTTGCGCTCTTCTCTCTGGGTGACCTCAAACAGGTGATAGGCCTCCGGACCGAACGGGTCCAGGGCGGTGTCCAGATACTGGTAGCTGTCCGGCACCGGATCGCCGGAATGCACCACCACGAATTGCCGCTCGACCGTGGGGATGGTGACATTCAGGGGCTGCTCAACCCACAGATAGACACCTTTCTGGGCGACCAGATACTCACACCGCACGACCTTGCAACCTTCGCGCAGCTTGAGGGTAGTGGGCTCTTTGCCGGACTCGAGACGAAACTTGTGGATAGTTTTCATGGACGGCTCTCCTGTGATGGAACACGGTTTCATGATCCACCAACAAAAGATCGAAAAGAATAAAGTTTTATCTGATTTATTGTTCGAATTTTTCGAGCTAATCCATCAGCTCATGACGCTCCTTCAACAGCTCCATCACCGCCTCGTTGTGACTGCCGCGGGCGCGGGTTACGGCGTACAGGGTATCTCTGACATCATCGATACTGGCCACATGCACCACCTGATACTGCCGGCATACCTCGTCGCGAATCGACGTGGGCGCTGCAAAATAGCCCAGTCCGTGGCGCCCGAAGACCTTGATCAGCGCACTGTCATCCACCTCGGCCACCACATTCACGCGTATGCCCTGGCTGGAGAACCAGTTCATCAACGCGTTGATATAGGGAGCGTCGAGGGATGTTGCCAGGAACGGGCGACCGTTCAGGCTGTCGGGGAAATTGCCAGACAGGCTGTCTGCGAGTTCTGGCGCGGCATACAGAGACATGGTGGAACTGGCGAGGCGGTAGCTGCGGAACTGACTGGCCTCACCGGAGCCCGGCTGACGATCCGTCAACACCACATCCAGCTCGCGCTGCCCCAGGCGCTTCAGCAATTCAGGCGTATCCGCGGTGCGACAACTGAGCCGCACCTCACGATGTAAAGCCAGGGCGGGTTTCGTCAGGTAGTAGGCGATGAGCTTGTGGATCGATGCGGCAATTCCCACCGACAGGCTTAACGGTCGGTGCTCTGCCGGCTGGCGAAGCACATCGGTCAACGCCTGGGCGGTCTGGAACATATCATCCGCGTAACCGAACACCGTTTGCCCGAAATCCGTCAACTGCAGCGCCCGGTTGGCACGGCGAAACAGCGCGTTACCGAGGACGGATTCAAACGCAGCCAACTGACCGCTGAGGGTCTGGGGTGTCAGCGACAGATGTTCAGCGGCCCTGACAATGGCCCCTTCCCGGGCAATCACCCAGAAATAATAGAGATGGCGCAGGTTCAGATTGTCCAGATCAGACACCCGTTACCCCCTGCCCGGTTTGGCGCGGGTCAGCCGGGCAAGCGAGGCCGGGTACTGCGTCAGCCACCCCCTGACTTCACCGAGTGGCAGCGGCCGGCACAACCAGAACCCCTGCAGCCGGTCACAGCCCAGGTCCCGCAGCAAACGCGCCGTGCTCTCGCGCTCAACCCCTTCCGCCACAACGCGGTAGCTGATAGTGTGGGCCATATTGACGGCGGTTTTCACAATCACCCTGGAGCTTTCGCTGCTGTCCACGTCCTCAATCAGGGAGCGGTCCAGTTTGAGCTCATTGGCCGGCAACTGCCGCAGGTAGGAGAGCGAGGAATAGCCGCTGCCAAAATCGTCGATGGAAATCTGAATGCCGGTTTCCGCCAGTTCCGCCAGGGCGACCAGACCCCGCTCCGGATCTTCCATGGCGGCGGTTTCAGTCAGCTCCAGAGTCAGTCGTTCGGCGGCCAGATCGTGGCGCCGGAGCGCCGATGCGATCAGACGCTTCAGCTGGCCGGAACCCAGATCCCGTGCGGAGATGTTGATGGATACGGTCAGCCCCGGAAACTCGGCCGACAGATCCGCCAGATCACGAATACCCCTCTCTATGGCCCAGCGGGTCAGCTGGGTGATCACCCCGGTTTCTTCTGCCAGCGGGATAAAATCCGCCGGGAACACCCATCCCCGCTCCGGGTGATGCCAGCGGATCAACGCCTCAACACCGATCACCGCACCGGTTTCCAGGCACAGCTTGGGCTGGTAGTAGAGTTCGGTGCGATTTTCCTGCAACGCTTCCCTGAGATCCGACATCAGGGTCAACCGGCTCTCACTGTAGATGTCGAGATCCGGTGAATAGAACCCGGTCTCGAACGGACCATGGGGAGCGATCTCCATACCCACATGGGCATTGCGGAGCAGCAGCGCCGCGTTGTCACCGTGCATCGGGTAGCTGGCCGCCCCGAATTTCGGGTGCAGTTCGATGGCGAGATTGTCCAGGGAGATGGGCTCTGCCAGCCGGCGCAATGCTTTGTTCAGTTCCGAAAAGTCGTCGGTCACCTTATTGGCATTGACCAACACGCCGAAACTGTCGCCAGACAGCTGATACACCAGCTCCGATCGCTCCTGCCCCTGCTGCGGCCGATGCAGTATCGGCAGTTGATTGGCAAGCCGGGTCATTTCCCCCGCCAGGCGCCGCAGCAGCCGGTCGCTGCGACTGAGCCCGAGGGTACGATTGATCTCGTCCAGGCGTGTAATGCGGGCCACACCCACCATGTAGTGGCCGCTGGGGTCGCGTTTCAGTTGGTCATTGACCATGCGTTCGAAACGATTCCGGTTGGGCAGTCCGGTGACGCAATCGTGTGTCATGGCTTCCGCCAACCGGTTCTGCGCTTCGCTGCGCGCCTTCTCCTTCCGCAGACTGTCGGCCTGGGCGAGAATCTTTTCCTCACGCTCCCGGTACAGACGATCCGCCAGCGCCAGGGTAAGGATAAACGCCTCCAGCCCGGAACCGATCTGCATGGCGTGCTCGGTCATGAAGTTTTCCGGAAAGAATCCCAGTGACCGGCCGGCAGTGGCCAGAACCCCGATGGTGAGCGGGGTCCAGGCAATGGTGAAGAACGCTCCGGCTCGGACCCCGGCGGCCCAGGTGATGGGGCCGGCCACGAACAGCAACGAGAAGAACACCAGCGCAGAGAACGCTGACAACATGATCGCCGCGTTGTAGCCCAGTGTTAGCGCGGCGATGAAATTGATCACCTCAAACACGATCATCGCCCGAATGGCGATGTCCAGTTTCGGGCTATGGGTGGGAATTTTCAGCAATTCCCGGCAGAACAGCACCGAGAACAACGCCAGTATCGGCATCGACACCAGCAGCGCCCGGGCATGGAGTGACGGCGCGTCCGGATAGAGCAGCTGGAAGCTGTAGCCCTTGATGGATGCAAAGAAGAGCAGATAGCCGGTGATGGCCAGCGCGTAGTATAGATAGAGTTTTTCCCGCAACGTGAGAAACACCGCGAGATTGATCAGGATGATGACCGTGAGACTGCCGTAGTAGAAGAAGTGCAGCTTCTGCTCGTTAGAGGCGGCGCTGAAGAAATCGTTCGCCCGCCAGACGTGCAGAGGCAGGATCATGGACCCGGCGGTTCTGGCCCGGACATACACTGTCTGCGACTCGCCAGCCGGCAGGTCCAGCCGCAGCAGCATATTGGGATGGTCAATCTGGCGTGGGTAAAACGGCCGGGTATCACCGGTTCGGAATTCCTCCACGACTTCACCACCGGAAACCACGTGGAAAACCACATCATCCAGTTGGGAATAGGCCAGCTCCGCCACCAGGTTCAGCGGCTCCGCTGTCCGGTTTTCCAGGGTGAATCGCAACCAGTAAGCCGACGAAGTAATGCCGTAGGTGGCACTGCCGGAGGGAACAGACACCCACTGATCGTCGGCAAGCCGGGTAACCTGAGCAATGTCGGCCTGCCCCTGCGGGTCCTCCCACACCTCGAAATGAGCCGGGATGGATGACGCCGCGGTAATGGTAATCGGTTGCGCGGCCGCCATCGCTAGCGAGCCGAAACTCCAGAGAAGCACTGCAACCAACCACTGCAAAACGCGGATCAGGACGACCACATGCATACCCCAACGTTGGTCATTGGGCTTTCCTCTTGCTCTTATCATTGTGATGTATCAACTCATCGTAGCGCCGAACGGTCTTCAGTTCGACCTGTTTTACATCACAACATGCGCCTGTTCGCACCGGTCATATCACGAGGCGATTAACCAAAATACTCCTCAATCCAGGCGAAGAGCGTGCCTGCATCCATATCGGACAGGGGCATCTGCTTGAAGTCGTTGCCGACTTCGTCATCAATGGTGACAAACTGGTAGAGCACGCTGCCGGGCTGCCTGTCATGCAGAATCAGCGTGATCCGCCGGCGGGTGCGCAGACAGTCGATGGTCATCACATCTGCGGGGATCCCGGAGTCTCGCATACCACGACGCACTTCGACCACCGGATTGATATGCTGGTGCGTGGCCTGAATACGGGCGTGGGCGTCGCTCGCCATATCGGACAGGGTTTTCAGGGGATCTTCAGGCATTAAACCGGGTTCTCCTTTGCGTTTCAGGTTTCCACCAGCCTGGCTCTCACGCGTGGCAACTGGGCGGGGTAGTGTTCCTGAATGAAGGTTACCAGTCCCTCCCGCACGGCACACCTCAAATCCCAGTTGCGGCTGGAATCTGACGCGCTCATCAGAAACCGCACCTGCATGGCCTGATCGTTGGAATCGGTGACCTGCACCGTAGCCAGTTTGCCATCCCACAGGTTCGACTGCTCCAGCAAGCGATTGAACTCCTGCCGCAGCGGTTCCACCGGCATGGTGTAGTCCACCCAGATAAACACGGCACCCAGCAGATCGGCGGTGTTGCGGGACCAGTTCTGGAACGGATTTTCGATAAACCACTGCAGCGGCACCACCAGCCGACGGAGGTCCCAGACCCGCAACACCACATAGGTGGCGGTAACCTCTTCCACCCAGCACCATTCTCCCTGCACGTGCAGCACGTCGTCGATGCGGAACGGCTGGGTAAGCGCAATCTGCATGCCCGCCAGCAGATTGCTGAGCACCGGCCGAGCCGCGAAGCCCAGGATCAGGCCACCGACCCCCGCCGACGCCAGCAGGCTGGCGCCCATGTGCTGGACCGACTCGAAGGTCATCAGCGCGGCACCAAAACCGATAATCACGATGAGAATGTTGAGCGCCCGAACCAGAAAGCGGGTCTGGGTTTCGACCTTGCGCGCCCGTTTCCACTGCCCCTCAAGCACCGGATTGAGCGCAACGCTCACCTCACCGATGGCCGACGTCAGCCGCACCGCCGCCCAGGTGATGGCGAGAATCAGCAACAGCGTGGTTACCTGCTGGATCGCCCCCATCAGGGGCAGGTCGTCCGGTGCCGCCTTCAGTGTGCCCGCCAGCGCCAGCAGGCAGAACACCAGACCGAGCGCCCCGGCCGACGCATCGAGAAACAACCGCGGTACCGCTCTGGACTCGGAGAAATGGCGAACCACCGCCAGCGTCAGCCGATAGATCACGTAGGTGGCGAGCACGGCAAAAACCGCCGACACACCCGGCATCCACCACGCCTTGAAGCCGGCTTCAAACGCCTCCAGCATCCGTCCTCCGTGAGCCTGTCCAGGTTAAAAGGGTGCCGGGCGGCGCCGAATACCCGGCGGGCCGCCCGCTCTCTGGAAGACTAGACCAGCCCCTGTTCCCGTGCCATCGCCATGGCCGCTTTCGGCCCGGTCCACAGCGAGGGCAGGATAATCAGTGACACCGGTATTGCGGTCAGCACAATAAATTGCTGCAGCACGCCAATCTGACCCGCTCCCATATACAGCAGGATCGCCGCCATCAACGCCATGGCGCCGCCCCAGAATACCCGAATCCACGGGCTTGGTTCGTCATGGCCGGCACCGACCATGGCAATGGAATAGCTCATGGAGTCGCCGGTGGTCGCCACAAAAATGGTGGTCAGCAACAGGATGGCGGCCGCCATCCAGGTACCGCCCGGTAGCGCCTGGGCCACCGTGAGCGTCGCCACATCAAAACGGAAGTTGTTCAACGCGTCGGTCAGATCGAAGGTACCTGCCAGCTGGTGATAAATACCGGAGCCACCCAGCAGGGTGAACCAGAGAGTGGTGGCAACCGGGGCCAGTACCGCGACCGCCAGGATCATTTCCCGCACCGTCCGGCCACGGGATATCCGCGCCACGAACACCGCCATCAACGGGGTGTAGCCGATAAACCAGGCAAAGAAGAACACGGTCCACCACTTCATCCACCAGCCCGGCGCTGTTTCCGCTGTCATCGTCGCCATCGCGAAGAAGGAGGTGACGTATTCCCCCATGGACTGGGTGTAGGTGTTGACCAGGAACAGGGTGGGTCCGAACACAAGAATCACCGCGGCGATGGCCAGCGCCAGCAGCACGTTGAAGCGGCTGAGCAACTGGATACCCTTATGGAGCCCGGTCATCGCTGACGTCATGTAAACCCCGGCCAGAATGACCAGCACCGTCAACTGGGTACCGAACCCGTCGGTGACACCGAACAGTTCGTGCAGGCCGAAACTCATCTGGGTGGCAAGAAACCCGATAGGCCCGACCGTGCCGGCCACCACGGCGATCACACAAAAGGCATCAATCACACCGCCAATGCGGCCCTGAATCACTTTCTCGCCGAACACCGGGTACAGCAGGGTTCGCGGTTGCAGGGGTTTGCCCTGGCCGTAATGCGCACGGGTCAGCACCAGAGCCGTCAGCGAGCCCAACACCGCCCAGGCCAGGAAACCCCAATGGGTAAACGACTGGGCCATGGCCGGCGCAACGGCGGCCGGGGTTGCGGCTTCGGTATCAAAGGCCGGT
>JAEPMM010000160.1 GCA_017643965.1 Marinobacter sp. | reverse complement strand
CGGCCCTTCACCTTCTGCGGGCGCGATACAATCCCGATGTGCAAGCTTTTCGCCGTGTCGCCGACGTTCGCGCACTGGTCCATTCCAGGGCTGACACCGTCGACACCGTATTGCGCCTGATCTGGAACCGGTACCCGTTTGCCGCTTCCTCCGATATATCGCTGATTGCGGTCGGCGGCTACGGCCGCGGCGAGCTCCACCCCCACTCCGACATCGACCTGTTGATCCTGACCCGCAGCGGCATCCGCAAGGAGTGGCAGGAAGATCTCGGCGCCTTTATTACACTGCTGTGGGACCTGAAGCTCGACATCGGCCACAGCGTGCGCAGCATTGAAGAGAACAAGGCGGCCGCCCGCGAAGACATCACCATTCTGACCAACCTGCTGGAGACCCGGACCATCGCCGGGCCGGACGAGCTGAGGGAGATCCTCAGCGAGGAAGTCTACTCCGACGACGTCAGCTCTGATCGCGACTACTTCATCGCAAAACGGCAGGAGCAGCAGCAGCGGCACCAGAAGTACGGCGACACCGAATACAACCTGGAGCCCAACGTAAAGGGCTCCCCGGGGGCATTGCGGGACATTCAGACCATCGGCTGGATCACCAAACGGCACTTCGGGCTGCAGAACATCGCCGATCTGACCCGCTTCTCCATCCTCACCGAAGAAGAGCACCAGATTCTGTTCCAGGGCGAATCCTTTCTGTGGCGCCTGCGTTTCGGCCTTCAGTTGATCGCCGATCGCAACGAAAATCGGCTGTTGTTCGATCACCAGCGGGCCCTGGCGGAAATGCTCGGCTACAAAGACGAAGGCAAGCGCCTGGGCGTGGAGCTGATGATGCAGTCCTATTACCGCACGGTGCTGGCACTGGCGGAGCTGGCCGACGTCATCCTGCAGTATTATGACGAGGCCATTCTCGGCGCCGGCGATGCCGACGACATCCAGCCGCTGAACAAGCGCTTCCAGATCCGCAACCGCTATATTGAAGCGGTGAATAATCAGGTGTTTGCCTACGCCCCCTACTCCATCATGGAAATTTTTGTGCTGATGGCCCAGCACCCGGAGATCAAGGGCATTCGCGCCACCACGATCCGATCACTGCGGGCGCACCGGCACCTGATCGACGATGCCTTCCGCGGCGACCTGGCGGTCACCTCTCTGTTCATGGAACTGCTGCGTACCCCCCATGCGCTGGATCAGACGTTATCGGCCATGAAGAAGTACAACGTGTTGGGCCGTTACCTGCCGGAGTTCGGTCAGATCATCGGCCAGATGCAGCACGACCTGTTCCACATCTATACCGTAGACGCCCACACCATGCGGGTGATCCGCAATATGGTTCGCATGACCAGCCCCGAAGCCCGCACCGAGTTCCCCCTGGCTTCCCGCCTGATTCATCGGCTGCCAAAGCTGGAAACACTGTTCATCGCCGGCTTGTATCACGACATTGCCAAGGGCCGTGGTGGCGACCACTCGGAGCTGGGGGCCATTGATGCAGAGACTTTCTGCGAACAGCACCACCTCAGTGCCCGGGATACCCAACTGATTTCCTGGCTGGTGGAGAACCACCTGCTGATGTCCATGACCGCGCAGCGCAAGGACATCTCCGACCCTGACATCATCCACGCGTTTGCCCAGGCGGTGCCGAGCCAGGCGCACCTGGATTATCTCTACGTACTGACGGTGTGTGACATCAGCGCCACCAATCCCAAGCTCTGGAATACCTGGCGCGCATCGCTGTTGCGCCAGTTGTTTATCGAGACCAAGCGGGCGCTGCGACGGGGCACTGAAACCCCCGTGGACCGCCAGGAGTGGGTGCGGGCGACACAATCCGAGGCGCGGGAGATTCTGCGCGCCCAGAACATGACGGATGAGCAGATCGACGGCATCTGGAATACCCTCGATGAGGATTACTTCCTGCAGGACTCCACGGTGGATATCGCCTGGCAGACCGCAGCCATCATCCGCCACGGCGACAACCCCGACCCGCTGGTGCTGATCCGCGACACCCGCGGTGGCCCCACCGACGGCTACTCCCAGATCATCATCTATATGCGCGACCGGGTTGCGCTGTTTGCCGCCACCACCGCGGTGCTGGAACAGCTGAACCTGAACATCGTGGACGCACGCATCAGCTCCGGCGAGAGCCCCTTCTCGGTCAGCTCCTACGTGGTGCTGGACGAGAAAGGTAAGCCTCTGGGCATCGACCCGGCCCGCAAGGATCGCGTGCGCAAACGCCTGATAGAGGAACTGGACGACCCGGACGACTACCCGGATATCATTCACCGGCGCACACCGCGGCAGCTCAAACACTTCGCCTTTCCCACCGAGGTGACTCTGTCGAACGACACCATTAACCAGCGCACGGTGATTGAAGTGATCACCCCCGATCGCCCCGGCCTGCTGGCCCGCGTTGGCCAGGTATTGCTGGAACACCGGGTACGCCTGACCAACGCCAAGATCGCCACCCTCGGTGAACGGGTGGAAGACGTGTTTTTCGTCACCGACGAGCAAGGCGAGCAGATCAGCGACCCGGCTGTCTGCCAGACCCTGCAGGAAGATCTTCGTACAATGCTGGACGATACCCAATGAACCCCAATCTGGACCGACTGCACCCTTATCCGTTCGAAAAGCTGGCCAGGCTGAAAGCCGGTATCACCGTGCCGGACCACCTGCGATCCATCTCGCTCGGCATTGGTGAACCCAAGCACCCGTCACCGGAATTTGTGAAGCAGGTGATCGCCAACAACCTGGACAAGCTGGCCAACTACCCCACCACCAAGGGGCTGGATGAGCTGCGCGAAGCGATCAGCAACTGGGCCACCCGCCGCTTCGGTCTGGCGCCCGGCACCCTGACCGCCAGCGATCATATCGTGCCGGTGAACGGTACGCGCGAGGCCATATTCTCTTTGGTTCAGGCCGTGGTGGATACGACCGGGCCGGCCTCCGTTGTCAGCCCCAACCCGTTCTACCAGGTGTACGAGGGGGCGGCATTCCTGGCGGGCGCAACGCCGGTGTACCTGCCCTGCGACGGCAGCAACGGTTTTATCCCGGACTTTGATCGGGTGCCCGAGTCTGTCTGGCGCGACTGCCAGGTACTGTTCCTGTGTTCACCGGGCAACCCCAGCGGCGCGATCATGCCGAGAGAGACCCTGACCCGGGTCATCGAGCTTGCCGACCGCTACGACTTTATTGTGGCCTCGGACGAATGCTACTCCGAGCTCTACCCGGACGAGGCTCACCCGCCGGAGGGACTGTTGCAGACCTGCGCGGCCATGGGGCGCGACGACTACTCCCGCTGCGTGGTATTCCACAGCCTGTCCAAGCGCAGCAACCTGCCCGGGCTGCGCTCCGGATTCGTGGCCGGCGATGCGGCGATTCTCAAAGGCTATCTGAAATACCGCACCTACCACGGCTGCGCCATGCCGATTCACAACCAGCTGGCCAGCATCGCCGCCTGGCAGGACGAGGACCACGTGCGGGAGAACCGCGCCGCCTACCGGGCGAAATTCGAAGCCGTGGTGCCCATCCTGCGGGAAGTGATGAACGTGGACTTCCCAGATGCCGGGTTTTACCTCTGGCCAGAAACCCCGATGGACGACGAAACCTTTGCCCGTGAGCTCTCGGCACAGCAGAACGTTCATGTGCTGCCGGGGCGTTACCTGTCCCGCACGGTAGATGGCCACAACCCGGGCGAGAACCGGGTTCGCATGGCGCTGGTCGCACCGCTGGAAGACTGCGTTGAGGCGGCCAGACGGATCGTCGACTTTGTAAAGGCAAATCAGGCATGAAGATTTACGGCATCAAAAACTGCGACACAGTGAAAAAGGCCCGAAAGTGGCTGGACGAGCAAGGCGTGGCTTACGAATTTCACGATTTCAAAAAAGACGGCCTGGATGACGCCACCCTGATCCGCTGGGAAGGCGCGATCGGCTGGGACGCGCTGGTGAACCGCCGCGGCACCACCTGGCGCAAACTTCCGGATGAGGTTCGTGATACCATTAGCGCCCAGTCCGCCCGCGACATCATGCTGGACAACCCGTCGATCATCAAACGCCCCGTGGTCGAGTACCAGGGAAGCGTCAGTGTCGGGTTCAATGCCAGCGAGTGGGCCACCCGTTTCTCACACGAATAACCCTCATATTTTCTTGAAGATCACAGGAGCAACCATCAGATGAGCTTTGCATTCGGTATCGGTATCGGCAGCCAGAACAACCAGGGCGAATGGCTGGAAGTGTTTTATCAGCAGCCGGTAATGACACCCGACAACGGCCTCATTGATGTGGCTCGCAACAGCCTGGACTATCAGGGCGGCAACCAGGCCTTGCTGGTCAACGCCGAGCAACTGAGCCAGTTCGCCAATGCACTGCGTCAGGTCGGCGAGACCGACCAGGCAGCCCTGGCCGAGAAAGCCGCCAGCAGCAGCCGCCCGGTGTGCGTGACCATTCTGGAGACCGACAACACCGCCTCCAGCACACCCGAGGTGTACCTCAAGCTGCACCTGATCTCCCACCGTCTGGCAAAACCCCACGGTCTGAAGCTGGATGGCATTTTTGGCCTGCTGCCGAACCTGGCCTGGACCAACGAGGGCGCCATTGACCTGAACGAGCTGCCCGATCGCCAGCTGAAAGCGCGACTGGAAGGCCGCACTCTGGAAGTGAAGTCTGTCGACAAGTTCCCCCAGATGACCGATTACGTGGTTCCCAAAGGCGTGCGGATTGCAGACACCGCCCGCGTGCGCCTGGGCGCCTACGTGGGCGAAGGCACAACGGTCATGCACGAGGGCTTCATCAACTTCAACGCCGGTACCGAAGGCACCAGCATGATCGAGGGCCGCATTTCGGCGGGCGTTATGGTCGGCAAGGGTTCCGATCTGGGCGGCGGCTGCTCCACCATGGGCACCCTGTCCGGCGGTGGCAACATCATCATTTCCGTGGGCGAAAATTGCCTGATCGGCGCCAATGCCGGCATCGGCATTCCCCTGGGCGACCGCTGCAAGGTGGAAGCGGGCCTGTATATCACCGCCGGCACCAAGGTGGCGCTGCTGGACGACAACAACGAGCTGGTGGAAATCATCAAGGCGCGGGATCTGGCCAACACCACAGACCTGCTGTTCCGTCGCAACAGCCAGACCGGTGCCGTCGAGTGCAAATCCAACAAAACCGCGATCGAGCTGAACGAAGAACTGCATGCAAACAACTAATTCCCCGACACTCGATCTCGCTATTGACCTGATTCGCCGGCAGTCTGTCACCCCGGACGACGCCGGCTGTCAGGAGCTGATGATGTCACGGCTCGCGCCGCTCGGGTTTGGTGGCGAACACCTGCGATTCGGGACCACTGATAACCTCTGGGCCAGAAAAGGCACCGAGGGACCGGTACTGGCGTTTGCCGGTCATACCGATGTGGTTCCCACCGGCCCTGAAAAAAACTGGGCGCACCCGCCGTTCGAGCCGGTTATCCGGGATGGCTATCTGTTCGGCCGCGGCGCCGCGGACATGAAAGGCAGCCTGGCCGCCTTCGTGACCGCCTGCGAGCGTTTCGTCGGCAAACATCCGGATCACCGCGGCTCCATCGCCCTGCTGATCACCAGCGATGAGGAAGGCCCGGCCCAGGATGGCACCGTCAAGGTGATTGAAACTCTGGAAGCCAGAAACGAGAAAATGGACTGGTGCCTGATTGGCGAACCCTCCAGCACCCACGAAGTGGGCGATGTTATCAAGAACGGACGGCGCGGCTCGCTACACGGGTACCTTACCGTGCGCGGTGTTCAGGGCCATGTCGCCTACCCGCACCTGGCGGAAAACCCGGTGCACACGGTGGCGCCGGCACTGGACGCTCTGGCGAAGGAGTTCTGGGACAACGGCAACGACTTCTTCCCGCCGACCACCTTCCAGATCACCAAAGTGGAAGCCGGCACCGGCAGCAACATCATTCCCGGGGAATGCCTGGTGCATTTCAATTTCCGCTACTGCACGGAAAACACGGCGGAAAGCCTGGAAGAGCGGGTAGTGGCCATTCTGGACCGGTACGGATTCAAGTACGACCTGCAATGGCACCTGAGTGGCCGGCCGTTCCTGACCGACCGTGGTGCACTGGTATCCGCCAGTCAGGCTGCGATTCGCAGGGTGACCGGCCGGGAAACCGAATTGTCCACCTCCGGTGGCACGTCCGACGGACGCTTTATTGCGCCGACCGGTGCCCAGGTGGTGGAGCTTGGCCCCATCAACGCCACCATTCACAAGGTGGATGAGTGTGTGAAAGCGGCTGACCTGGACGTCCTTTCCGACATCTACGAGCAGATTCTCGAAGAACTGCTCGCTTGAGGCGCCTGCGCCAGCCCTGCCCTCAGTAATGCGGGGGTGGGGCTTCGTCTTCCTCCGCCTTGATGTTTGAGGGAGACACTTCCTTCAACTGCTTGTTCAGCTGCCGCTTTGCCTCCCACAGTTCGCGGATGTCCATTTCCTGTTTGGCGACCTGCTCGCTGAGGGTATTTATGATGTCATCCTGAAACGCCAGGCGGGTTTCAAGCTCATCCATCCGTGCTTCCAGATCTTTGTTACTCATCAGTGCCGCTAACCCTGTAATTCATGTATCTGACTGGCCAGTTGCTTGGTCAGCACTCACCGTTATCTGGTATCATGCCGCTTTTGCCCGCCAAGGCCCGTCCATTTTTGGAAATTTTGGCGGTTTTCACCGGCCGGATGTGCGATTTTACCCGATATCCGGCTCTTTATCGTTAGCGTTAAATAAGTATGGAGAAATCTCAGTCAATGCGTAATCCAGCCAAAGCGATCCTTGTTGCTCTTCTGATCGCCATCCCTGCACCGTTGATTCTTGCCATTTTGCTGTCGTTCACCCCGGAACCGCTGCGTTTGATCGCTGCCGGCCAGACACTTGAAGCGCTCGGCGCCACGCGCGGCATCGCCGCTTACATCATCGCCGTTGTGTTGTTCGGTATTGCCGGTTTTCTGACCGTGGCCATCGCCGCGCGACAGTCAGGCCAGCGCGCCGCGCGTCCTGCCCAGTCCCGCCCGTCCAGCCAGGACTATGACGACGAAGACGACTTCGACGACAATAGCCCGGAAGGCGACGAGGAAGGCACAGTTAAATGGTTTAACGTGAAGAAAGGGTTCGGCTTTATCGTTCGCGACAGTGGTGATGAGGTGTTTGTGCACTTCCGCGCCATCCGTGGTCGCGGCCGCCGCGTTCTTCGCCAGGGCCAGCTGGTTCGCTTCAGTGTTGTTGAAGCGGACAAGGGCCTGCAGGCTGACAATGTGTCGATCCTGAGCGACTGATCAGGGGCACTGCCAAAAAAAGGGGCAGCCGG
>JAEPMM010000025.1 GCA_017643965.1 Marinobacter sp. | reverse complement strand
TTTCCAATCCGAAGAATGCCTGGGCCGCTATTTCGGCGTTGTCACTCGACACCATCGGACAGTTAGCGCCGTTCTCACCCAACGCTGAAAGTCTGCTCCACAAAGTTCAGGACACATCTCAACAGTGTGACGACGGTAACCTTGACAGCAAAGCCGAGCGGCGGCACCTCAAGAACCTGGAGAAATATCTCACGGGTTATCTAACGGCGAAGGCTCAGATGCGTCTTCCCCTCAACGACGCGGAGGTCGCGTGATAGCATTGAAATTTGACCCCAATAACCCCGAGGCTCTCCTGATCGAACTTGTGCAGCCTCGATCAGACTGGCTCGGGATGGATAGCATCGTAAGTCTGCTACCACGCTTGGTGAAGGCATTTGAAGAAATTTCGCAGCCGATCGACGGTGCGGACGCATTTCTGGAATGGTTGGGTTGCGGTTCAGTAGAAACGAAGTATGAGGAACTTGCCCCCAACCGCCGGGGACCCCGGGGAATTGTCGGTGAATCTCCGCAGCATGCGGGGCTGTACAAACTCGCGAGGAAACCGGAGTGCTCTGAAATTAGACTGCAGGTTTCAGCGTATGTCATTAACACTGCCGCCGTTTGGCGAAAAGAATTAGTTCCTTCCGAAAAGGAGGGGTTTGACCGGCGGCTTGCTGATGCTTGGCGGGCGTTAAGGTTCCTATCGGACTCAGCTTTGGTGAAAGTGCCAAAGCCTCTAAACGATATAGAAAAATTTGAGCGACACTTTGCCCGAGTCAATGAGCACCTGGATCAACGGCAATTTGAAGGGCAGGACACACGTTACCTCAAAGAACTTCATGGATTTTTCAAATCTTATCTTGGTGAAGGGAAATTCGTTACTTACCAATCCGACAAACAAAAGTCACAACGCCGGGAAATACAGAAAACCGGTAAATGGACCCCTTTGGACAACGATGTTGATTCTGAGGTGGAAGGTGTTCAGGGGCGTACGGTCCACATTACGCTGCCGAAGCAGTCGGAGCGTGTGCATACGCAGTACCGGCGCGCTGGCAATGCGCCAGAGGAATTGATGAATGAGAGCGTTCTGATCTCACAGCGCGGAGCCGCCCTGAATACCGAGCGTGGTGAAACCCCCTCCATCGGACTCAGAAAACAGCAACCGAAGCGCGCAGCATACCGGCGTGCAAACAGTTTTCTACCAGGTCGTTGGGAAAGCCTCAACGACTATGAGCGAGGGCTGGTTTTGAAAGCCCTGTTTGAGAACAAGATGGGCTCTGAAAATACGCGCCTACATGTCCTGTTGATCCTCCTCACCGGGCGCTCTCTGGAATCTATATCGGAAACTGTGGTCGTCCAGAACCGCTCTCAAGTACCGGATAATGTGACAACAAATAAACCGGGATGTATCTACCTCGTCAGAGACGATCAAGCTTGGGCAGGCTTTGTTGCGGAGCCTCCGGAGCGTCGAAAATTAGCGAAAAAATGGGCGCCTCATATGGAGGTCACAAATAAGCTGTTTATCGGTCCGATTCCGGATGTTTTTTGGCAAATACTCAGGCCGCGGGTAGAACCGGTTGCAAGGCGGGCTCGAAAGAAGGACGGGATTCTTTTCGCGAAAAATCTTTCAACTGAGTCTGTGGCTGAGGAGATTGCGATTGAGATCAAAAAACTCAATAAGAGCACTGGTTCGAGGATTACCCTGAAACGAATTCAGACCTGCGTGTTTGAGGGGTTGATTCATCAAACCACGGATACGGTGGATGCGAGCCTGGTGACCGGGCGCACGCTACCCACCGGGCAATCGGCAAACCTCTACTACCACACCCGGGCGGTTGAGACGTTGGCGGCGGATTATGTCGATGTCGTGAATACCTGGCTGGTGAACCTGGGGCTCTCGTCGCCGTCGATGGCTCCCGCCAACCTCGATTTCGGTTTGCCGAGAGTGGGTTCTCCATTTTGCGTGCGTCTGGAGGTCATGCGAGACGTGGTTAGCCGACTGCGAGCGCAGATTGCCGAATACCGTAAAACGGCCTACTCCAGGGCCAACATCCGAAGATTTCATAATCTGTTTACAGCGTACGCCATCCTGCAGGTTATGTGGTCGACCGGTTTTCGGGCCGTTCGCGATCCGATCGCCCATCCATACGAGTTCAACGAGCGCCGGGGATTCGTAATTATTGCTGACAAAGTGGATGACAATCTCGGCCACTCTCGCCTGGTTTACCTGCCGGAGGTCGTTATCGATCAGCTTCGCCGCTATGAGACGCACCGGCAGCACATGAAGCTGCGCCTGAATGAGGTAGGCGTCGAAGCTCCCATTGAAACCTTCTTCGTTTTTCTTGATGCGAAACTCCAGTCAGAGTTCGCGACCCCAAAACGATTGGCGGATGAAATTCAATGGACGTTTCCGTGGCCCCTGAACGTCAACCGGCACACCCTGAGAGGCTTCCTGCGTGACCAGGGGGTTCCAGGTTATCTGGTCGACGTCTTCATGGGGCACTGGGGCGTGGGGACTGAGCCTCTCGCCAAGTTCTCATCGCTCGATCTTTTCGAGATGAAGAATCGGATTGTGCCGGCAACAGCGGCGTTGTTGGATGAGTTGGGGTTCGGGGTGGAGGCAGGTCTCGATGCGTGATGATAAAGCAGTGTTTGAGCCATTAAATAAACCAATTGATGCGTTGAAGAAGAGGCTTTCAGCGGCAAACCAAGGACCCTCAGTGGGCTCCGAGTACCGGGCCAATAATCGAAACGCCGAGAAACTCGGCCACCTGGAGGCGGTCCGGGATTATTTGCGAGAGCACCACCCGGAGCTGGCAAGCGGCCAGCGAGGATTGACGATGACAGCCGAAGAGGTTGCCCAGCTGGTCGACAAGACCTGTCAAACCGTTGAAGGTCGTGCGGTCAAAGACAGGCAGCATTATCTCGTGAAGCTGCTGGATGAAGGGGTGAAAACCCGGAATTGGCAGCTGCCTGTCCCGATGCCTGTGCAGAGCGTCCAGATGTTTTCCTCGTTCACCACCCCTGACATGGGAGCCCGATTGGCCGACTACGACCGTATAAATGATGCGTTCCTGGCCAGCCTGGAGAGTGCCGCTCCTGAGCTGCCAGCCGAAGAGGCCATGGCGAGGGATGCTGGTGAGTTACTGTACAGCCTGGTTTTTCATAGTGGCGTTACCGCGCGTCGATGGTTCAACCGGCTGAGTGAGGCGATCCGGCAGGGTGCCGGTAGCGCCGGTGATTACACATGGCTGGAATTGGAATCGACCTCGCTTGGCGGGCGTACCCGTCCCTCAACCGACACCTGCCGTAGGGTCATTCTGGCGCCTATCACCGAACTGCTGCTTCGACGCTGGTACCTGCGCTGGGGCAGCAATTGGCCAGAGGTAAATGAGGTAAAAGGTAAGGCGTCTCCGGATGAGGAACTGCTGACGCGCTTTGTCGGTGGGCTCATTGAGGCAAACCGGATTACCTTGAACCGGCCGTTGCATGTTTTTGCGGTTGCCGAGGCAAACCTGGTCATGGTCGCGCCAGGTTTCCTGGTTCACTACGCCCGAACACCTGACCTGGGCGCTTCTTTGCCATTGTCTAACTGGATGCGATTGTTGACCGGTGGGACGGTGGTCCAACCTGCACTGCAAGCATCTCAGGCCGAACGTGAGAACGAGATGGTCGGCTCTCCGGCTCTCATCATTCCTGAATTCCCGTTGACCGACCAAAAACCATTTTTCAAACGTCTGATGAAGCGGGTGCGGTTCCTGGCATCTGAAGCGTTGACCGCCCAGGGGGCCAGGACGGAAAGGCAACGGAGGGATGTATTGGCAACGAAAGCGGAGGTGTTCAAAACGCTCGACAAAATTGCAGAAGAGAAGGGGTGCTCCATTCTGGTGCAGTTGATGTGTCACTACGTTCGAGCGCTTCTGAGAACCGACGAGAGTGTGTCACCGGCCTTGCAGCAAAAGATTCGCAATCTTCAACACCTGGAACTTTTGCTGCCCTATGCAACTGACATTCCGAACCCTGAAAGCCTGGACTCGGATGAGTGGCAATCGATCTATGAGACGGTGGTGAGCGGCTTTCCCGGTAACGGTGGAGCACTCAGACAGACATTATCCGAGTGGCACGAATTTCTTCACCGATATTACGGAATGCCTCGTATCCCAATGGAGGAGGGCTCAGGCTATGGCGTCGACGCGGCAATACTGACGCCTCTGGAGTATCACCGGGCAAAGAGCTTTTTGTTGGCTCGTGCCGACGATGAGCTGGCGGGAATACAGCTGGCCCTGTTGATTATGGGGTTCCGTTGTGGGCTTCGGCGAACCGAGTGTTGGGCCCGGCAATACGGAGATTTCCATGGCCTCGGGGATCCTACCGTTAACGATCCCGAGCTGCTCGTACGCCCCACCAAAATTGCCGGCGTAAAGTCGGACGCGGCAATCCGCCGACTTCCTTTACGCTTGCTTTTAACCGGAGATGAACTGGAGTGGTTGACCGGGTTTGTGAATGGGCGCAAGTTGCGGCGCGCCAACGATGAGGCGCGTGACGCCTTGTTCGAAGATCCAGTCAGCGGAACCTTTCGAATCCAGGAAAAATGGGCGTTTGATGGGCTGACGGCCCTACTCAGATCCGTGTCGGGTGATGAAAATATACGTTTTCACCATCTGAGACACAGTTTTGCAACGCTGACCTTGCTGCGATTGCTGGAGCGCAAACCTTTTGACCTCTTGCCGGAAACTTGGGTTCGGTCGAATGACGTAGAACTCATGCCAGCCGTGCACGGCTCAGGCAACACGGTGAATGCTGGAGTCGCTAACGCCTGGCGGCCGCTTTCTCAGCTGGCTCAGTGGATGGGCCATTCGAGTGAAAGGGTGACCCTAAAAAGCTACACACACCTGTTGGATCTCGCACTTCGCCAGTACTTGCTTAGCGATGATCGGTCTTACACGATTGCACAGCAGCAAACGCTTCTAGACAAAACTTCAGGTGCACTTGAACGATTCCGGCACCGTGCACAGCTAAAGGACCGAGTGACACCCGGAATAACATTGGCAGCTGTGGCTCGAATACCTGCCAAAGGCCTGATGGCGCTTCCGAAAATCAGCGATAAAAAGAAGGAATTGCCACCCGTTGTTAACCGGGTGGCCGAAGACATCAATCCGCTGCTGCCGTATCGGGTTTCGTGCCAGGTTTTCATTCGGACGCAGGCGCAGCTTCATGAGCCCCTGCCTGTGGCATTGGACAAAACGGCGGCCCAGTTGGATCTGGATTTGCCGATCGTGCAGCAGTGGTATGAGCGCTCGGCGTTGCTGATGAACAGCTCTACTGGCATGACCGGAACACCCTCACCGACTCGAAAGCTTGGCATTCGGTTGAGTTTTTCGTTGAGACCGAAATCAGAGCTAGCTAACACAGAATTGTATAAGGCCTTTACGCTGATCTTTCGGGCACCGGAATTGCCGACCTACATCAGCCCTCGCCAATCGAAATCCGCGTTTCAGGAGTGTATGCAGTTCTTCAAATGGTTGTCTGACTGGATGGCCGAAGATCCGGAGTCTGGGCGACGAGCGCTTATCGCAGCAGCGGAGTAAGGCTCCGCTCCGGCCCCTGGGAAGGTCAAGGCAGATTACCTTTATGGCTCTGATGAAGAAGTTTCGCCTCGGAGCAAGGGCTACTATTACGCTGACGGTCAAAGAAGAGAACAGAAAAGCAGCTTTAAAGTTCTGGGGACAGAGCTTGGGTGTTGCGCAAAATGCCATCATTATCCGGCCGGCCGAGGACATAAGAATCCCTAAGCATGGCAATGTCAGCTTTGATTGGAAAGCCCCGCACAAGCTTGGCAAATACCTTTGGCCCACCATTCGGTTTGTGGTGTTCACCGGGTGTGTGCTGTACGACGCAGTGCCTGAGAGTTTCCGAGACGGGAGCTTTGATGCTGACACGCTGGATGATGAAAGTGAGAAGGGCGCCGTCCCTGGCTAAGATGTTCACGCTATTGAGTGTTGGAGGAAAGATCTAACGACTCCACGATCAGGCGGCCTCCCGAAGGAAATCTCAGCAGCTTCAGGCTGGCGGTCACTCGGTTGCCTAATACCGGTACGCCAGTCTGAACCGCCTGAGCCTGAGCGAGATAAGCCATCACCTGTCGTCCGCGACAGTGCAGGGTTAGTTGATAAATGGTTTTCTGAGTGCGAGCTGATTGGAAGGGATGCACTCCAAGAACCGTAAACTGATCTCTCCAAAACGCTAGGTGAAGGCCTGCTGGTTCAATCGCTGGGTTGGCCATTAGTATGTCCTCCATTCATGCTCCAGCTCCTGGAGCCGGTTGATCAGCATTGGAAGAGAGTCACGGCCCGCTTCCAGATTCTGCTTAACCAGTTCGCAGTACACCCAGGTTTCCATCGCCTCCTGGTTGGTGCGTTCTCCTCCCAGGCCAAGGATGGCCACCAGATGACAGCCCTCTTGCAGGATGCCCATGGCCACACACAGGCTGCTAGCCAGATTACGAACGGTGCGCCGTTCGGCAGGTATCAGACGGTTCAACGGCATGGCCGCCAATAACATCAGCTCAGACCTCATCGCTTGCTGCCTCCTCTTCCGGTGTTACCTTGGCCTCGAACTCATTGATCAACAGCCGCTCAAACGCAGAACCATCCCGACGGGTCAGGTTCGGCACATACCGGCTATAAACCCGGAACAGCATTTCGGTCGTAGTGTGCCCCATCTGCCGGGCAATCCACTCCGGGTTTTCGCCAGCAGCCAACCACAGCGTGGCGGCAGTGTGGCGGGTCTGGTACGGCCGGCGCTTTCGCAGGCCCAGATGGCTGAGCAGGGGATACCACACCCGCTTGGTAACGTTGTTGTGCTCAAGCGGATTGCCTGCCCCATTGCAGAACACAAAAGTGTTGTTGCCAGTGGCCTTGCGCTGGTCCTTCAGGGCGTCGTAGACCAGTTGTGGCATTTCAATGTGCCGGTAGCTGCCGTCGGTTTTGGTCTGCTCGATCTCCCCATTCACCAGTGCCTGGCGAACCAGAATCTGCCGGCGTTGAAAGTCGACGCAATCCCACTGCAGCCCGTCGATCTCACCGGTCCGAAGACCGGTAAAGAAGCGAACGGTGTAGTAGTTCCTGAAATCTGCCCGAACAGTGGCGAGAATCAGCCGAACCTCTTCCAGTGAAAACGGCTCCACGTCTGAGCGCGGCACCTTGAGTGATTTGATCCCCTGGAAGGGTGAGGTAAACTCAAACCGGTTGGCTGCCTCTCCCAGAATCATGCGCAAAGGCGTCATGATGCGGTTGATACGGCTGGCGGAAAGTGGCTTTTTGCTCCGGGTTTCTACTTTGGCGAGTGACGCCCGGAACGAAAGAATTTCCTGCCTGGTGATGTGGCCAACCTCCTTTTCCCCAAACCCCGGGACCAGGTAGTTCTTCAGAGTGCCTTCGATGGTGGAGAGGTGTGACTGTCGCCACTGCACCCGCATCTCATCCAGCCAGGTCTCACAAAACTCACTGAACAACGGCGTGTCGTGTGCTTCGCGAGAACGCTGGAGTTCCGCCTGGCGGGTGAAATCTTGAGCTTTCGGGCTGTTTGGGAAGTACTTGTAGTACTCGAACGTCCCCAGTGTGATTTCCGCCTCAATTCGTTTGAGAATCGCCTCGAGTTTCTTGCGGTTGGCGTGTGTGTTCTCAAGGGAAGTCTGCTCTCGGCAGCGTTTACCCCGAAACTGAAAATCAAAAAACAGCTTCTGCGTCGCTTCGCGTACTCGAATGCTAGCCATGCATACGTCCTCCGTTGGCCATAGGAATAGAAAGTGAGTGGTGGCCTGAGTGGATCGCCATGTCTCTTTGAATGGGTTCCCACATGTAAAGAATCTTCCTGCCGCCAAACGGCCGGATGTAATGGACTCCTTCAAGGAGCACGGAGTCTTTTAGGCGCTCACGAATTGTTCTGGCTTCATAGCGAATCCGTTCTGCAAGCTCTTCGGTGGTCAGGTACTCGGTAGTGTTCATATGTTCCTCCTAGGCTTTCTTTGTAGCGTACAAGCTACATATTAAGCCTATCGGCGACGCTGTCAATAGACTTTTGTAGTTTTTATGCAGCATTGGATGCGAGCAGGCGTCCTATGAGGTAGTATCGCTATACACTTAAGGGCTTGCCGACGATGATTAGATTTCGCTTAAAAGAACTCATTGCAGAGAAGGGATTTCAAGAAAATCGCAGGGTTACGCTGGATGAGGTTTCGAAGGAGACTGGAATCCACAGGACGACGTTATCCAAAATTGCGAACCAGCGTGGCTATAACACCACGACGGAGATTCTGGATAGGCTTTGTGAGTTTTTTGAGGTGCCGCTTGAGGCCGTCGCACAACATGTTGATGTTGAAAGCGATGGGGCGGGAAAGAATGGGCTCAGTTGATGATCTGAGTATTCAATACAATCGAAGCCGTGTGCCTCAAAACGAATAGGGTTAAAGCTGTGCTGTGAAGTCAGTGAAGTTCAACTATTTCGCATGACCTCAACGTCAACTCTTGGCAACCACTCGATAGACAACTCATCGCCTTCCAAATGAACAACGCCCTGTCCGGTGTTATGCTGGCCTTGCTGCGCGCGATAGGTGAGCAAGATATCCAACAATTCCATCATCTGCAGTTTGAAGTCTGACCCTTTGATTGCCTCAAAGTCCTCGTCGGTATCCATTTGCCAGGTTGCCAGATCCAGCCGGTTCTCCCCGGGGTATCCGAAGAACAGTATGCGCCCGCTTATGTTGGTGCCGCCCAGGTGCTGTTTTGCCAGCTGATCGAGGCGGGTTTGGTCAAAGGTGCTGTCGTAGGTCATCAGGCTGCTCCCGTGGCGTTCCAGTGGCTGGAGATGTGGTCGATGAATCGTTGCTTGCTGCTCATCCCGTCCTGGTTCCGGTTCCACCAGGGGCAAGCGGGGTGGTGAAAGCCTGCAGAGCTCTGGCTAAGGTGCTTACCAAGAGTTCGCCTAGCCTTGGTAGAAACGAAAACGATGTGGTCGGGCTGCAGGGCTTTGATTACCTGGTTGATAGTCTCAACCGCTACTACCACGTCCTGTTTCGTATGCTTGATGGAGTCTCCTTCCTTCGCTGGCCGTTGGAACGCATTCATAAAGGCTACTTGCCGAAATACGCTATCGTTTGTTGGCAGTCCAGCCTTGATCAGTGCTGACTCAAGGTGACGATAGATTACGTGGCCTTGCTTTTTCCAACCACGGTAAGGCTTGCTCAAGATTCCCCTGGTGCGCATCCAAGGCTGCTCTTTTTCGGGGTTAAGGTCACTTTCCAAACCCACGTTCCAGCTCTCTGAGTCGTTATGCACGGTGCTGCTGGCCGGCAGCTAGTGGCTCTCTGCAATCAAGAGAATCCTTGGCCCATTGCGCCCGTAGTCGGAGCCAACAAAGGGCTTGAGCAGAGGATAGCGCTGGTAGATCTCGATCTTGTCCAGCTGGTCGTCGAAGTCCTCGGTGTAGTAATACATTACTTCGTCCAGTGGTTAGAAAGGGCTTCAGCCTGCTCCATAATCAACTCAATGGCAGCAGGCGCCTTGTCCGGCGGATACTTGTACCGCTGCAACGTCCGCCGCACCAGAATGCGCAGTTTCGCCCGCACGCTCTCCCGTACCTGCCAGTCCACGGTGGTGGATTTGCGCAGCTTGTCGGTGATCTCCACAGCGATCTTCTTCAGGGTGTCGTCACCCAGTTCCCGCACGGCGCTTTCGTTGCTTGCCAGGGCGTCGTAGAAGGCCACTTCGTCCGGGTTCAGGCCGAGGGCGGCGTCACGCTCCATTTCAGCCTGGAACTGCTTGGCCATGGCGATCAGCTCTTCGATCACCTGTGCCGTCTCGATGCCCCGGTTGTTGTACTTGCGCAGCGTCTCCTGCAGGCGGTCGGCGTACTTCTTCTCCTGCACCACGTTGTTGCGGGTCTTGGCTTTGATGTCGTCTTTGAGCAGCTTCTCCAGCAGCTCGACGGCGAAGTTCTTGTAGGGCATCTGCCGCACGTCTTCCAGGAACTCGTCAGAGAGCAAGCCGATATTGGGCTTGTCCAGGCCGCACAGGGCGAAGACATCCGTTACCCCTTCGGCCACCAACGCGTTGTCCAGGATCTGCTTCAGGGCGGTGTTCTTCTCTTCCTCGGTCAGCTTCTTGTCAACGCTGGTGAACTTGGTGATGGCCGTCTTCACCTGAGACAGGAACGCCACCTCCTTCTGCAGCGCCTGGGCCTCGTCCAGGGTGGCGCACAGCGAGAAGGCCTTGTTCATCGCCAACACGGTGTCCAGGAAACGCTTCTTGCCGTCTTCCAGGCTGAGCACGTAGTTGGCGGTGGGCACCAGGTACTTGTGGGGCTCGGTCTCGAATCCGCTGTAGCTGAATCCCTTGCCTTTGGGGCCTGGCGCAAACATGCCGTGGATGATGTCCAGCTTCTCCAGCAGGATGGCGTAGGCTTCTTCGGCGCTGTGGGTGGGGGAGCCCTTGCCCTTGGCGTCTGTATAGGTTTTCAGGGCCTGCTTGAGCTCGTTAGCAATGCCGATGTAGTCCACCACCAGCCCGCCGGGCTTGTCCTTGAACACGCGGTTTACGCGGGCAATGGCCTGCATCAGGTTGTGGCCCTTCATGGGCTTGTCCACATACATGGTGTGACAGCAGGGCGCATCGAAGCCGGTCAGCCACATATCCCGCACGATCACCAGCCTGAGCGGATCGTTGATGTCCTTGAAGCGCTTCTCGAACCGTTTCTTGGTCTGCTTGTTGTGGATGTGCGGTTGCAGCAGGGCCCGGTCAGAGGCGGAGCCGGTCATCACAACCTTGATGGCGCCTTTTTCTGGATCGTCGTCGTGCCACTCCGGGCGCAGGGCGACAATCTCGTTATACAGGTGAACCGCAATCTCCCGGCTCATGGCCACAATCATGGCCTTACCGTCGATGGTGCTGGAGCGGGTTTCAAAATGGTTTACCAGGTCTTCCGCCACCTGCTTGAGGCGCGGGCCGGCGCCGACCAGCTTCTCCAGCCGGCTCCACTCGCCCTTGGTTTTCTCGCGGCTGCCAACGTCTTCATCGTCTTCAACCACTTCCTCCACCTGGTCAGACAACTCCTCGATCTGCTCGCGGTTGATGTCCAGCTTGGCCAGGCGGGATTCGTAGAAGATGGGCACGGTCGCGCCATCGTCCACCGCATCCTGGATGTCGTAGATGGACACGTAATCGCCGAACACGGCGCGGGTGTCCTTGTCTTCGCTCTCGATGGGAGTGCCGGTAAAGCCGATGAACGAGGCATTGGGCAGGGCATCGCGCATGTGGCGGGCGTAGCCGAATTTGTAGGTGCCGTCTTTCTTGAGGGTGGCTTTCAGGCCGTACTGGCTGCGGTGGGCTTCGTCCGAGATCACCACGATGTTGTGGCGGTCGTTCAGAATCGGGTGGCCGGATTCGTCGTTCAACAGCGCGAACTTCTGTACCGTGGTGAAGATGATGCCGCCGGATTCCCGCTCAGATAGCAGGCGGCGCAGGGTGTCCCGGTCATCGGCCTGCACGGGCTCTTGCTTCAACAATTCCCGGGCGGCACTGAAAGTGGCGAACAGCTGGCCGTCCAGATCGTTGCGGTCGGTGACCACGATCAGCGTGGGGTTGTTCATCTCCGGTTGTTGCAGCAGCTTGCCGGCGTAACAGCACATGGAAATACTCTTGCCGGAACCCTGGGTATGCCATACCACGCCAGCTTTTTTGCTGCCGGGCAGAACCTCATCACCGTAGGTGGCCCGCTTCTCGCTGATACCATCACTGCTCATATCCCGAGCGGCAATCACGGTTGCACGAACCGCCTCACGTACAGCATGGAACTGATGGTAACCGGCGATCTTCTTGATCAGCTTGTCGGAATCGGTCTCGAAGATCACGAAGTACCGGATGTAATCCAGGAACAGCTCCCGGTCGAAGAAGCCCCGCACCATGGTTTCCAGCTGCCACTCCATAAGCGGCTTGTCGTCCTCGTGTTTGAGGGTGCGCCAGGGCATGTAGCGCTCCTGGCTGGCGGTTAGGGAGCCTACCCGGGCCAGATAGCCGTCGCTGATGATGGCCGCTTCGTTGTAGGCGAACAGATCGGAGCATTCGTCTTTGTAGGTTTGGATCTGGTTGTAGGCATCCCAGATGTTCACGTTCTCGGCACCGGGGCTCTTCAGCTCCAGCACCGCCAGGGGCAGGCCGTTGATAAAGCAGATCACATCCGGCCGGCGGAGCTGTTTGGAGCCTTCGAGAGTGAACTGGTTGATGGCCCGGAAGCGGTTGGCGGTCAGGTCGCCGAAGTCCACCAGAAAGGCCTGGTCGTGAACTACCTTGTCGTCGCGCTTGTACTCCACCGGCACACCGTCCAGCAGCAGGCGATGAAAGGCGCGGTTGCTGATTATCACATCCAGGCTTTCTGGCTTGCGTACCACGGCGACGGCTTGTTCAATGGCGCTCTGGGGCAGGTGAGGGTTGATGCGGTGAATAGCCGCCTCAAGATCCGCCAGCAACAATACCTGCCGGTAGTCGGCCCGTTCCGGGGCTTCGCCCTCCGGTGCCAGGTCAGGCCCGTGGGCGATCTCCCAGCCGCCTTCGGCAAACCATTCCAGGCATTGTTGTTCCAGCTGATCTTCCGTCATACCTCAGTCCTTATTCCCCTTCACCTCTAACATCGGCGGGCTCCTTCAGCAGCAGGAAATGCTCAATCAGCCGGATCATCAGGGTTTTCTGATCCGGCAGGCTTTCCGCCACCAGCAGGGCCAAGGCCACCAGGGTGTTGTCATTAATCAGTTGTTCTACCGGCCGCGCCAACAAAGCGGCGTTGCGGCGCAGATACCATAGAAACAGAAACGAGCCACAGCGCTTGTTGCCATCGGCTAGCGGGTGGTTCTTGATCACGAAGTAGAGCAGGTGAGCGGCACGGGTAGCCACGTTTGGATAAAAGAGCTCATCCCCAAAGCCCTGCTCGATAGTGGCCAATGCAGATGCCAGACCGTCACCCCGTAACTGGCCGAACAGCTCGGTGGCCTCGCCCTTGGCCATGAGCGTTTGCTTGAGTTCGCCAATGGCTTTTAGTGCCTCGTCCAGCTCCAGCGGCTCCATATCCGGCTGCTTGATGCCCACCTCGGCCAGCTGCTGCTCGTCGTAGCCCTGCAGCAGGCTCCAGGAGCGGGCGTAGTCGCTGATTACCCGGGCGACAGCCTCGCCTTCATTGGATACCAGGCCCTGATTGGTGAGGGTGCGGCTCAGCAGGTCAACGGCCTGCTCGAACTCGATGCCGCGCTCGGCCAAGCGGCGTTGATTGAGGGTGTAGCCCTGAACGAGATGGTCTTTGAGAACCTGGGTGGCCCATTTACGAAATTGCACGCCACGCTGGGATTTCACCCGGTAGCCAACAGAGATGATCATGTCCAGATTGTAGTGATCAATTTCCCGCTGAACCTGACGCTTGCCCTCCTGGCGAACTATCCGGAATTTCCGGATAGTTGGTTCTTTCTCTAGTTCGCCCTCCTGGAACACATTGCCCACGTGCTCGTTGACGGTGCGCACGTCTTTGCCAAACAACTCCGCCATCTGGACTTGGCTGAGCCAGACGGTTTCCTGCTCCAGTGCCACTTCCAGCTGCGCCTGGCCGTCGGTTGAGGTGAAGATTCGTACTTGTTGTTCAGCCATGACAGTTCCTTGTCGTTGATTACCCGCCGGTTATTGAAGCAGCTGCCAGCCACTCTCTAGTGTTGGTCAGCTGCATAGCTTTCCCAATATTTTTCTAAAAAGCCGGCCATCCCACCAGCGGGAGAGTAGGGCGGGTAAAGAGTTTTGAAGCCAGTTAGAGCTTCAGGCAAGCTGTTGGTATTAAGATCGGTTGTGTATTTCAGTAGGTACAGAAAAGCAATCGTTGGAGATCTCGACAGGCCCTGGTTGCAGTGCACGAGCACTTGGTTATGGATAATATTTGCGTGTATGGCTTCAACTGCTCCGTCTATTATTTCCCTGGGGATATATGCCGGATCGTTCGCGTCCACCAGATTCAAAATAAGTCGATTATCTCTTTTGGCTATTAAGTATTCGGGATGGTCTTTAGGGGCAGCTCTTCCCTTGTATCGAAGTGCCTGACGGTGGAAAGGTTCTTTGCAAGCATGAATGATATACCAGCCTTCACGACTCAGCCTGGCGACAGCATCGGCTTCATTACCCACGAATAAGTTATGGCACACTTCAATCATGGTTAGTCTCGGCCTCCCTTAGTAGGTCATTGCAGTGCATAGACGATCCCTCTAGGTCAGGATAAAGGTTGGCAAAGTGCAAGTTCATTCTTCGAAGGGCTACTATGGCTGCCTTTCTTTCAATATCGTTGCTGATTGGTATGTGGATTTTGCATATAAACTCTTTGAGTGTATCGGGGTCATCTACTAAGATGCCGTTCTCTGCAAGCGAATTAATAACTTGGTATTCAAGAGTCGTCTCGCCTGCAGGAGATAATGTAAAAAGCCCGTCTTGGCTGATGAGCCGATCATGATCACTGCTCAATGGATTGATAAAAAAATCTTCATCCATGTATTCACTTAACTTTGTTCTATTAATTCTGAATACCGTCCGGCTGTAGTTTTTGGGTAACTCACCTTTGGGATCAGGTTCACTCATTGCAAAGAACATTGCTACGAAAGGAGAGCGTGACCAATCTAATAAGGGAGTCCAAAGTCCGTAATGCTGGCCAAGCGCCCAAACGTCATCGGTACTTAACTGGGAAACAGGAACCTTTGTTCTTCCTCTGATCGAATATTTGAAGTTCTCTAACTGAATTTCTGCCGCTTTTTGGCTATACGTTCCATTTTCAGATAGTCGCGCAATACTTGGCGTTAGGGCCCAAGAGCCATTTCTCTGACCACGAAAAAGCACTTCATCATCCTGCTCACAAAACTTACCCTCGTTCACGAAGGAGATAAAATCCTGCCAGCTTTTTACCCTAGAGGATGGAATGTTGCCGTCGAACTCGTCCACATTAATGGATGTGTCGGGCCATATTGGGGAGTTTAAGTGTTGTTTTCTTCGCATAGCCGCTCCTACACCTTCAGTTCGCCGGTGAGAAGCTTCGGAAGCAAAGCATCGCGAAGATTTTCCAGACTGAGCGCCTCATTCCGCAAATGGATAATTTGATCAAACATGGCCTGAATAAGCGCGGAGTAGCGTTTACAAGTTTCTTCGTGAATAGGAATGGCTAGTTTTTTTGACCTAAGGGCTGAGTAAGTGATCTGGGGTTGTGCCGATCCACTAATGCAGTCATCAAATGAGGATGCATTGAAGTAAGTTAACAAAAACCAAACACTTCCGATCCTTGGGCTGCAGGCAAAAGCGTTATTTGATACCCAAGCCTCGCTTTCGGTATGCCTGATCAACCCGCAGTTTGATCCCCTACAAGTCATTAGGACGACAGGGGCAGGGTAGGAACATGATTTTGTGTAGCCTAGAACTCCGTTGCCTCCCCAAACCGGTACATTAGAATCGGGTGAGATGGTTGGAGACATCTTGTCCTTCGCCAAATATTTTCCTTGTTTGGCTACTGTTATGTCTTCAAAACTGGGGACACTCCACCCCTCCGGAATCTCCCCCAACTCACTGTCCTGCATAGCCGAAGGAAACAGCTCGGCGGTGGCGCGGAGCTCGGTGTATTGCTCGGGCTGTTCGGCCTGGAGGCGGGTTAGTTCCGGTTCGCCTTTGCCAGAGACGGCCTGCATGGCGGCAAGCAGGGCGTCTTCTTCGCTGCCGCCGGCTTCCAGTGCGGCGATCTTGGCTTTGACCGGCTCGAAATCGACAAACCAGCTTTTGAAGATGGCCTGAGCCATCTGTTCGAGGGTTTGGTTGATTTGGTG
>JAEPMM010000400.1 GCA_017643965.1 Marinobacter sp. | reverse complement strand
TGATGCTGGAGTACGAGCCCAGGCTGTGGGAGTCCCTGCCGGAAGTGGTGAAACGGCAGATCTACAAGCGCGTCAAACGTGATGCGCCGAAACTGATCAATGACATCATGGCTCATCTCAAGGTCAACATCTCCCAGATGTACGATCTGGAAGATATGGTGGTGACCAACCTCAGCCGCGACAAGGCCCTGCTGAACAAGATCTTCCAGGAAGTGGGGGCAACGGAGTTCCGCTTCATCGGGCGTTCGGGCCTGTATTTCGGCTTCCTGTTCGGTCTGGTGCAGATGGCGGTGTGGCTGTTTTTCCAGCAGGGCTGGCTGTTGCCGGCATTCGGCCTGCTGGTGGGCTACGCCACCAACGCCATCGCCCTGCAGATGATCTTCAATCCCAAGGAGCTGATGCGCATCGGGCCGTTCAACATCCAGGGTCTGTTCATGAAGCGTCAGAACGAAGTGGCCAGCGACTACGGCCGCCTGGTGTCATCCTACGTGCTGACGCCGGCCAACATCATCGAAGGCATTCTGAAAGGGCCCTACGCCGACAAGGTGTTCGATATGATCGGACGCCACGTCCAGCGTGCGGTTGACGAGCAGACTAACCTGGCCAAGCCGTTTGTGACTTTCGCGGTGGGTACCCAGACCTACCGTGACATGAAGGCCAGTGCGGTGAAGCGGCTGATCCAGCGTTTACCGGCTACCCTGAAACACATCGAAGACTACGCCGATGAGGCCCTCGATCTTGAGCACACCCTCTCGACCCGGCTGCAGAGCCTGAAACCCACCGAATTCGAAGGCATGCTCCGGCCGGCTTTCGAGCAGGACGAGTGGATTCTGCTCGCCGTGGGTGCGGCGCTGGGTTGCCTGGTGGGGCTGTTCCAGCTGACCTTCATGTTCGGATAACGGCGCTGGCCCGGGGAAACCGCTATGCCCATACAGATCACGATTCGCAAGACATGGCTGGCCATCGCCGGAACCGCGCTGATTCTGGCGCTGGTGCTGGGTGCCCTGGGCGCCTTCTGGCTGTGGAAAAACCTGGGTGCCGAATTGTTGCTGCGCAACCAGCAGGCCAAGGTGGCGATTCCCGAGCCCATGGCTGTGGGCATCGATATTCTCGACAGCCTCGACATTGAGCTGGACACGGTGCTGTCCACCACGGTGCCGATCGACCAGACCCTGACCCTGCCGATTCGCGATACCCTGAACGTGTCCGTGACCTTTGACAGTGCTGTGCCGATCCGCATGGTGGTGCCGTTGCGCCAGAACATCCAGCTGGACCAGACCATCGCGGTGGATGGCGAGGTCGAGGTCAAAGCCCTGGGCAAGTGGTTCGAGTTACCACTGCGCGGCGAACTGCCGGTGAAAGCGACCATTCCACTGGACGAGGAGATCGAGATTGATCAGATGGTCGATCTCAAGTTCACCGCGCCGGCCCAGGTGGCGTTGCTGGACTCCCTGGAGGTGCCGTTGAAAGTGGATATTGCCACGGATATCCCGCTGAAAACCCGGATGTCGGTGCCGGTGCGCTCCCGCATCAATGCCTACGCCACCATTCTCGAACCGGCTGATGCCCTGCTGGCGGAAATGGATCTGGAACTGCCGATCCGCGAAATCGGCCTGTCCTGGGCACCGAAAGACGGCCCACAGTCTGACAGCGGAGAACCGACCGCAGTCGAACCCGAACCCGAACAAGAGATTGAGACCGCGTCGGAGCAGCCCGGGCAATGAGTACCCTGGGGCGCTGGATCCTGTTCGGCTGGCTGTTCCTGCTGATTGTGGTGCTGGGCCTGGCAGGCGGTTTCCTGCTGTACACCCGGGTGGTGATCGGGGTGTCGCTGACCGATCAGTTTGCGTTGCTGAAGTTACCGGCCGAACTGAGGGTGGACGCCCACACCGAGCAGAATGCGGAGCTGACCCTGTTGGGCCGGGTGGCGGTTAATGTGCCTTTTCGCCATGAGGCCCTGCCACTGCCACTGAAAGGGCAGTACCGCACCAACCTTGAGCTGGATACCCGGGTGCCTCTGCGGATGGATATCCGCTACCGCGATACGCTGATGGTGGAGACCGACCTGGATGTGTCGGCCGACACCGGCATGATTTATTCCTGGCTGCCGGAACTGCCGGTGAGGGGTGTATTGCCGGTGCGCTTCGAATTGCCGGTGGACATTCTGGTGCCGGTGGAGACCATGGTTCGATTGCAGTTCAACGGCCAGGTGCTGGCGGCGATTGATCAGGTGGTCACACCGTCGGTGGACACCGAACTGGCGACCACACTGGATCTTGACCTCGACATTGAATCGCCGGTGCTGAACCGATTCTCGGCCACCGTGATCCCGAAAGAGCGTGCCGTACCGATCATTCTGGATGATTCGGTGCTGGAGCTGCCGCTGCAGGACCTGGGGTTTTTCCGGGTCGGTGGCGATCGCGCACCCCGCCCTTGAGTGCTTTTGTAAACTGTAGCCTATACTTACAAATCGTTTCCCTAAACATACTCATATCTACGCTGTTTTTTGGGTGGGCTGACTATACTCAGTTTCAGGGATTGCTCAAATAACATACAGGGGAAGGCCGCATGTTTGGTCGCCATCGCATTGCCGAGCTCACACAAGAGCTCGAGGTTTCCAGGAACGATTACACCAGGATGCGCCAGATCCTCGACGCCATCAGCGCTCAGGTCGGGTACATCGAGTTCAGCCGTTCCGGGGTCGTGGAGGCCGCAAACGACAATTTGCTGGCACTGGTGGGTTATCAGCGTGAGGAGGTTGTTGGCAAACATCACCGCGTGTTGTGTGATTCCCGCTATGCCTCCTCCCCTGAATATCAGCGCTTCTGGGAAGAGCTGGGGCGCGGTACGCCGCAACAGGGCACCTTCCCCCGTTATGCCAAAGACGGTCGCCGGGTGTGGCTGGAGGCCACCTATTTCCCGGTCACCGGTGAGGACGGCAACATCTGCAAGGTGGTCAAGATCGCCTGGGATGCCACCGCCGCACAGGACAAGGTTGCGGACGACACCGCGATGCTGAGCGCCATCGACCGTTACATGGCAGTGATCAAGTTCACCCCGGACGGCGAGATTCTGGAGGCCAACGACAATTTCCTGGCCACCACCGGCTACAGCAAGGATGAAATCCTTCACCAGCACCACAAGATGTTCTGCTTTGACGACTTCTATCGCGACAACCCCGACTTCTGGAGCCGACTGGCCCGGGGCGAGAGCTTCTCCGGCCAGTTCGAGCGCAGGGAAAAG
>JAEPMM010000172.1 GCA_017643965.1 Marinobacter sp. | reverse complement strand
CCCGGAAGCGATTGAGTTGCTCGAGCGCTCTGAATCACTGACCGACACCGAGCGCCTGCAACTGGCCAATCTGTACTGGCGCATCCGCGAACCGGACACCGCGCTGGCGCAACTGGATTTCGAGCCCGAGGATCCGGATATTGCCGCCGAAGCCGCCGCCATGCGACTGGATCTGGCGGTGCTGCTGGGTCGCACCGATGTGCTTCGCCAGGAATACCGGCAAGCGGTGGATCGCAACCCGATACCGTCAGAGGCCTTCGCCCAGGAGCGATTGCTCAGCCTCGCGGTACTGTTCGGCGAATACGATCATGCCATCGCATTGAGCAATGCCCGATTCGAAGCCACCGGAGAACCCAGGTATCTGGCGGCCCGGGCGGAATATCACCTGATTCTGGCGGAATACGACCAGCTGGAGGACACGCTCTGGCAATGGCAAAAGGCAGATCCGGACGTCACAAACACCCCTCGTTACTGGACATTGACGGCCTCCCTGATGCAACAGCGCGGGGATGCGGAGGCCACGGCCCGGGCATTGCGGCGGGCCGCCGCTCTGGCACCGGACAGCGAAGACATTCTCATCAGCTGGGCCTGGTTCCTGATCAGCCACCCGGATCGTCAGCCTGGCGAGCTGCCCTACCTGCTGCAGCGACTTGCGGAATCTCCGGGCGAGGACACCTATCCGGTTCTGGCCTACGGCTACGGCGCACTGGGCGAACATCAGCGCGCCCTGCACTGGTTCCGCGAGGGCCTGCCGCTGTTCGAAAACGACGACAACTGGCTTGTGTCGATGGCCTCCGCCCTCGATCAGACCGGCGCGCACGGCACCGCCAGCGACCTTCGCCAGCGCGTTGCCCGGCGCATGACATCAGCCAGCGATTCCGGTGACAGCAACAGTCGGCTGGCGGTGTATCGCGGTGAACACCTCGACCGCCTGGCCTGGAAGGAAATCGCCCGCTACCAGAAGTCCAACAGCACACTGGATGTTGACGAAGACGACTATCGCCGGGCGCTGGCCCAGCTGGCCATCGACCGGAACAACAGCCTGGCCGCCGAGGGCCTGCTGACCGGTGATGAGACCGCCCGACTGTACCCCGACCCCGCGCCCCTGATTGACAACGACAACCGGGCCCTGCAGCTGGGGTATAACCATCAGAACCTGGGTAATTTTTCCGTTGGCGGCAGTGAGATCACCGGCCAGTTCAGCCACGACCGCTTCCGCTGGCTGTTCTCCAGCAAGCAGTTTGACGCGCGCGGGCGCGGACGACTGAACCAGCGTCCCGACAGCCATAACGAAAGTCGGCTGGAGCTGGAAAACAACCAGGCCAACCTGCGCTGGTGGCTCAGTGCCGGGCACCTGGAACGGTTCGATCAGACCGACACCACCGCCGGCATTGAGGTGGGCGGTTCGGTCACCGACCGGATCACCCTGACCGCCGGTTACCGTTCCGCAGAGCGCACGCCCGACACCGCGGAAGCCTGGTGGTTGACCTCGCGGGACAGGGGGTACCTGACGCTGGGCTACACGCCGTTCTCACGCCTCATCCTGAGCGCGCAGGTCGAGCAGTTTGACATCAATGAACTGAACGGTCGCGGGCTCGCAACGGGCACCGGCCTCGACCTGAACGCCACGTACACGCTGTTTCGCCAGGATCCGGACTGGACCCTTTCCGCCAGCTATCGGAACCAGCGATCCGACATCCGAGGATCGTTTTCCCCGGAGACCCAGGCCGCACTGGACCAACCACTCGGGGTTCCGTTAAATCCCGAGGACCTGATTTCGCGGGAATACGAACGCCTGGGTATCCGCACACGCTGGAGCCACGGGGAACCTCATGCGTTGTTCCGGACTACCCCGTCGCCGCGCCTGTTTCTGGGTCTGGGCGCCGGTTACGTGCTGTCCACCGCAACGCCGGATTTCAATCTTGAAGCCGGCCTGGGGTGGCGTGTACTGGGCGATGACGGACTGGCACTGTCAGGACGCTGGTCGTCGGAAAACCTGGACGGTAATGCCCGCACCGATGTGAAACTCACGTACACACTGTATTTTGGTCATTAAAGGAGACCGCCATGCTCAAACGTCATGTAAGCCTGTGGTTCATGCTGGCCCTGTTAGCCGGCTGTTCCGTCATCCAGAGCCAGGACGGCGAGCCGATCCCGGCAGACAGCCAGTTCGCCGTAGTGCCACTGAACAACCTGTCACAAACGCCCCAGGCGGGCGATCAGGCCGCCAGCATCCTGTCCGCCATCCTGCGGGCAAATGGGGCTGATCAGGTCAGCCTGTACCTGCCGGACGGCCAGAACCCTCTGGTCTACGAAAGCCGGCAACGACAGCGGGAGGCCATAGACGAGGCCGCACGGGACGGCGCGGACTTCATCCTCACCGGCACCGTGGATGAATGGCGCTACAAAAGCGGGCTGGACGGCGAACCCGCCGTCGGCATCACTCTGGAAGTACGGCGCGTGCAAGACAACACGCTGGTCTGGTCCGGCACCTCGGCCCGCACCGGATGGGGTCGGGAAAGCCTGAGCGTGGCCGGCCATAAAGTGCTGGAAAAGCTGGTGAACGCCATGCCACTCGTGTCCGGGAACAGGTAACCAGGGCCCATGAACGACTTGTTCGGGAAGCTGAATCAGGGCCATTCTGCCAAAGAAGGCGTGCCGCGCCTGCTGAAATGGCTGGAAACGCTGCTGCTGACCGGTTTTTTCGTCGTGCTCGGTGCCTGGAACCGTCCCGACGATCCGTTCTATGTGTCGGGCGGCTTTCCCTGGCCGGTATTGGCGCCACTGCTTGTGGGCCTGCGCTACGGCTTTTTTATGGCACTCTTTTCCGCCCTGCTGATTATTGGTGGGCTGGGACTGCACCTGCGCCAGGTATCGGGGGGGCAGTTCTTCCCGCTGGTCTGGGCCATCGGCATCATGGCGGTCAGCCTGCTGGCCGGCGAATTCCGCGACTACTGGCAACGCCAACTGGAGAAGCTCAATGCCAGCAATCTGTACCGTCAGGTACGTCTTGAGGAGTTTACCCGTAATTTCTATCTGCTGAAGGTCTCCCATGACCGCCTGGAGCAGCAACTGGCAGGCAGCTCCAGCAGCCTGCGGGAGGCCCTGCGGCGGCTCTATGCGGAGATTGCCCACACCGGGCCCGAAGGACTGAGCCGTGAAAATGCCGGCCTGATGCTGCAGTTGCTGGTGCGCTATGGTCAGCTTCAGATTGCAGCTATTTACCCGATGACCAACCACCGTCTCGACGATGCACCGATTGCCACCGTGGGCGCGTTCCGCCCGGTCAAAACCAGCGACCCACTGCTGGTGCACGCGCTGAATGAACGGACGCTGGTGTCAGTTCAGACCGAGTACCGCAAACACATGGACGACCTGGACACCGATCTGCTGGCTGCCATTCCGCTTATCGATTCCGAAGACCGGATCATCGCCATGTGCCTGATCGAGGCCATGCCTTTTTTCAACTTCCAGCCCAAATCACTGCGGTTGCTGGCCATTCTTGCCGGACACATGGCCGACATGGTGCAAGAGCAGCAATCGACACCCGCCGGGACCAGCCAGGAGTGGCGGCATTTCCATCTGCAACTGGCAAGAGCGGGAAGAGACGCGGAACAATTCGGCTTGCCCGCGGCACTGGTGGGCCTGGAATTCCACGACCCCCGCCAGGCCACTACCATTACCGAACACATCCGCAAGATCCGGCGCGGGCTGGATGTGGTGGTGGAAACCGGCGACCCTGCCGTGCAACAGGTGGTGATTTTGATGCCGTTGACCGATGAGCTGGGGCTTGCCGGCTACCTGCAACGGTTGAATGACGAATTGCGGGAAACCCTCGGTGAATCGCTGCACAACCAACTCTCGCTTCCCGACAGCGTGCTTATAAATGACCGGCAACAGGCCGATGACTGGCTGCAGCGGTTCCTCAGAAACGGGACCGATCGATGAACAGCAACCTGCTGATTCTTCTCGCCATCGCCCTGGAAAGCGGCGGCATTGCCGGCCTCATGTCGGACCTGCCCCTGCAGGCCGCATTGCCGGGCTATCTGCTGGCTCATGCGCTGGCCTGCCTGGCCCTGACAGTGGTCATACTGCCATTGTTGCCCGGCCGTTATCGCGGGCAGCCACTGCTCACCACGCTGTTCCTGTTTTCTCTGCAATTCGCCATTCCGTTTCTCGGCAGCCTGGGCGTCATCGCGGGCATTCTCCTGGCGCTCTATCTCCCGCGGTCCACCCAAGAAATACCCTGGCAGCAGATGGATATTCCTGAACTGCCATTCCAGCCCGTGGATATGGATCTACAGGTCATCTACAGCGAAGGCGGACTACGCCAGGTGCTGCGGGAAGCTCAGGACCCCGACAAACGCCTGAAAGCGCTGCTGGCGACGCGGCAAATGGACGATCGCACCGGTATCGAGATTCTGCGGGAAGCGCTGAAAGACCCCACGGACGACGTGCGTTTGCTGGCCTATTCCATGCTGGAGCAGAAAGAGAAAGCGCTGGCAGAGCGTGCCCGGAAGCTGCAGGCAGCTCTGGCCAAGGCCAGCGATGTCGACAGCGTTGTGCTGCGGCGTCGCCTTGCCCAGGTCTGGTGGGAGATGGCCTATTTAGGCTTGGCTCAAGGCGGCCTGCGCCAGTACTACCTGAACAACGCCCGCGCCTTGCTGCGGGAACTGACAGAGCGCCACTCCCAGCACAACGACTGGCGTTTGTTGGGTCGGGTAGAGCTGGCTCTGGGTAATGTCGAAGTCGCAAAGGCCGCGTTCGCCGCGGCGATGGACGCCGGGGCGCCAGCCGAGGTAATTCTGCCTTACCAGGCCGAAGTGGCGTTTTTACAACGGGATTATCAACGTGTGCGGTACTACCTGGCTTCCTGCTCTCGCAACCGGGTGCACCCGGCAAACCGGCCAATCATGGAGGCCTGGCTATGACTAACCCGAACAGGCAGACGCCGCCCAAGGCAGACATCGCACTGCTGCTGGAAGGCACCTACCCGTTCATCCGTGGTGGTGTGTCTTCCTGGGTACACCAGATCATCACCGGCCTGCCGGATTACACCTTCGCGCTGATTTTTCTGGGCGGCGATCGCGAGCACTACGGCAAACAGCAATACGAACTGCCGCCCAACGTCACCCATCTGGAGTGTCATTACCTGATGGACACCCACGCCGAAACCCGGCCACGGCCGAGCAAGGGCAATCGGCAGGCTTTCCAGGCGCAGCGGGAACTGCACGAGCAGTTCAAATCCGGCACACCGGTGCCGGCCCATGTGCTGCAACAGGTGTTCGCCGATCTGGGCAACAAGAAAGGCATCAGCCGGGAAGATTTTCTGTACAGCAAGGAGAGCTGGGAGATGATTGACGACAGTTACCGACGATTCTGTACCGAGCCGTCGTTCGTCGACTATTTCTGGACCATTCGCATCATGCACGCGCCCCTGTTCCAGCTGGCTGAGATTGCCCGCACCATGCCACCGGTGCGCATGCTGCACTCGATTTCCACCGGATACGCAGGGCTGCTCGGCGCCATCGCCAGCGAGCAGCGGGGGTTGCCCTACGCCCTCAGCGAACACGGCATTTACACCAAGGAGCGCAAGATCGACCTGTCCCAGGCCCAGTGGATCAGCGACCCGACGGACGAGGTCAGCGGCACCCTGAACGATCAGCTCGGCTATATCCGCCGGCTGTGGATTCGCTTCTTCGAAGCCCTCGGCCGGCTGGCCTACCAGCAGGCACAGCCGATTGTCTCGCTGTATCAGGGCAACCGCCTGCGGCAGCTGCAGGATGGCGCCGAAGAGGCGCGCACCTGCATCATTCCCAATGGCATTGATCCGGCCCGCTTCAACGCCGCCCGGCTGGCGCGCCCCTGCGCCACCCCGAAAGTGCTGGGGCTGGTGGGCCGTGTGGTGCCGATCAAGGACATCAAGACGTTCATTCGCGACATACGCAGCGTTTGCGAAGTGATGCCCGAGGCCGAAGGCTGGATCGTTGGCCCGGAAGATGAGGACGCGGAATACGTGCGGGAGTGCAAGGAACTGGCCAGCAGCCTGGGGCTGGATAACAAGGTCAGGTTCCTGGGCTTCCAGAACGTTAATGACATCCTGCCGCAGCTGGGCCTGATGGTGCTGACGTCCATTTCAGAGGCCCTGCCGCTGGTGATCCTTGAAGCCCACGCCGCAGGCCTGCCCTGCCTTGCCACCGATGTGGGCGCCTGTCGCGAACTGCTCGAGGGCAGCAGTGACGAGGATCGCGCCCTCGGACCCAGTGGTGCCGTGGTGCCCATTGCCGATCCCGAAGCCACCGCCCGCGAAGCGGTGCGGCTGCTATCTGACCAGGAACTCTGGCACAAGGCGCAGACCGCTGGGCTGGAGCGGGTGAAGCGCTATTACACCCTGGACAGCATGTTCGACGCCTATCGCGACATCTACGACCGGCACCTGAATCCATCGCAGGAGGCGCCGCGCTGATGGCTGGTATCGGATTTGAACTGCGCCGTATCCTGAAACAGGACAGCTTCCTCAATCTGCTGGAGGCCTACGGTCTGGCGGGCATTATCAGCTCCGGGCCCTGGGTATTGTCGGTGCTGGGGGTCATGCTGATCGGTATCATCAGCCTGTCCGTGGCGGTATCCGGCACGGAGGTGGTGCAGTTCCTGGTGTCAGTGACCTACCTGATGGCCATTTCCCTCACGCTCTCGGGGCTGTTCCAGCACGTGTTTACCCGCTGGGTGGCCGACCGGCTGTACAGCAACCACCAAGCCCTCATTCTGCCCAACCTGATGGGACTGATCTGGGTGTCCACGCTGTTGTCCATGGCGCTGGGTGTGGTGGCCATGATCTGGCTGATGCCGGGCACGTCGGTGATGTACCGCTTGCTGATGCTGGCCAATTTTGTGGTGCTGTGTAACCTGTGGCCGGTGACCATCTTCCTGTCGAGCATGAAGTCCTACCGCCGCATTGTGGTGGTGTTCACCCTGGGTTACGCCACCGCGGTTG
>JAEPMM010000128.1 GCA_017643965.1 Marinobacter sp. | reverse complement strand
CCAGAAGCTCCGACGATTACACCTATATCCCCTTGCTCTGGGCCGGTATTGTGGCGCTGCTGGTGCCCGGTGCCGTGAACTTTCTTACCGGCTGGTTTGGCGTGAACGGACTGTTAATGGCCCAGTGGAGTACATTCATCGGCCTGTGTCTGCTGGTGCGGGTGTCCGGTGCCAGTCATTGGCTGGTGCCCAGGGCGGTGCGCTTCTGGCGAGCCTCCAATCTGGCCCGGCGGCAGTTTCTGGAACAGAATCTGCACCATACCGCCGGGGGTACCGGCATGCTGATTTTCGTGTCCGAAGCCGAACACTACGTGGAAATTCTGGTGGATCATGGCATTTCCAGCAAAATCGAGAACCAGGTGTGGGAAAACATTGTGAGCGACTTCACCGCCAAGGTCCGCCAGGGCCGCACCCTTGAGGGTTTCGTAGACGCCATCGAGGCCTGCGGGGATCAGCTCAAGGCCCAGGTTCCGGCGACCCGTGAGAAAAACGAGCTGCCGAACCATCTGGTCATGCTGTAACAGGCTGTGCCTGCACGCTGCCCCCGCGGGGTCAGTCGCTCGCGGGCTTCTGCCCCTCCATGCCGGAAAGGGTGCGCACATGGATATCGCGCTGGGGGAAGGGGATCTCAATCCCTGCCTCGCGCAGGGCGCGGGTGGTCGCAGCGTGGATCTCGTGGGACAACGGCATGATGTCGAGAATGTTCTTCACGAAGATGCGCAGCTCGAAATCGATGCTGCTGTCACCAAGGCCGACACAGAACACCGCTGGCGCGGGATCGGCAACCACCCGCTTGTTGCTGTGTATCACGTCCTGAAGTATGCCCTGAACCTGGTCCACGTCCGAGCCGTAGGCAACCCCGACATGAAGAATGACCCGGGTGATGGGGTCGGTCAGGGTCCAGTTGGTCAGGTCCTGGGTGACGAAGGTCTTGTTGGGGATGATCTGCTCCTTGCGATCCCAGTCCACCAGGGTGGTTGCGCGGATGCGGATGCGTGAGACCGTGCCGGTAATGCCGCCAATGGTGACGGTGTCACCAACGCGGATCGGGCGTTCGAACAACAGAATGATGCCCGAGACGAAATTGGCGACAATTTCCTGAAGGCCAAAACCCAGGCCGACGCCGAGCGCGGCCACCAGCCATTGCAGTTTCGACCATTGCACGCCAATCACCCCGAGGCAGATCACCACGCCGAGAAACACCAGGATGTAGGTGGTGATGGTGGTGATGGCGTAGCCCGCTCCCGGTTCCAGGTGCATCCTGCTCAACACCATCACTTCCAGGGTGCCGGGCAGATTCCTGACGGCCAGCACTGTGCCGAAAGCCACCACCACCGCGAGCATGAGATCCCCGAGCGTAATGGGCAGAGGATCGGCGCCCTCGATGCCGGTCGCAATGGTCCAGAGGGTGATGTTATCGAACAGTTGCAGCGCTGGTATGAGACTGGCCCAGAGCAGCCATAGGCCGCTGATGGTCAGTACCGATACCAGAATCCGCAAAAGCGAGGTGCTTTGCTGGTTGATGTCCCTGAGGTCCATCTCCGGCATTTCCAGGGTTTGTGGCACACCCTCGCCGGAGGAATCGGCGGCCTCTTTGGTCTCGGCCTTTTTGCGCTCGGCGGCCCGTTGCTCCCGCAGTCGTTCAAGTGTCAGCCGCCGCTCTCTCACTGCCAGTGCCCGCAGTCCGAGATAGAACAGCATGGCGTTGAACGCCACCCAGCAGATGCTGATGAACAGATTGCGCTCAAGCTCCATGGCCGTGAAGTGATAGCCCAGCAACGACGCGGCGGCGAGTACCAGCGGCGTGGCGACGGCCAGTACGTGCAGTAACCGAAGGAAGCGGCTGCCAGGGCGGTCGGCCCTGACCGCGCCCATGATGCGTTGAGCGAAGGTGGACAGCGCGATGGATGCGATAATGAACAGCAGCCGCCCCAGGCTGTCATCAAAGTCTGCGCCATCCGGCGTCGCAGTAATCGGCGTCATCACGGTGATCGGTATGATGACCGCCAGCAGGATTGGCAGCTCCCGGCGAATGGCACGCAGAGAGTCGATGTGCCAGTGGAAGTGGGCCTCGCCCAGCCCGCCTTTGCGCGCGACCGCATGGATAAAGTTCAGCAGCAGGGCGATGAGGGCGGCAGCGGTAAAACCCCGAGACAGGGCGGAGAAGAAATCGTTGCCCTCCATCAGCAGGAGTGCGGCGAGCGCAAACATCAGCACACCGGGCAAGGCCAGTAACAGGCTGTTGGCGAAGGCGAACAAGGTAAAGGCAATACGATCATGCCCGACGTTGCCGATGTGGCGACGGTTGGTATCGAGGTTGCGTTTGATGGAGCGGCGTTTGATGAGCAGCAGCACCAGAGCTAAAACCAGGAAGGCGATGCGCCCGCCCCGCTCCGATATGGAATCGCCGATGGCCTCGGTAAAGGGGGTCAGTTGCATCTCCGAGGCCAGCCAGGCCGCTGATCTGAAGAGGCCTGTCAGTGTATCCATTCCCGCCGTGGGCGCACTGGGCAACCAGAACAGGCGCTGTTGCAGGAGTGTCTGGTAGGCTTCCACCCGACCCTGAAGCGCCGACACCGTGCTGTAATATTCGTTAAGCACGTCGATGTGCTCGGTCACTGCCTTGTGGAGCTGGCGGATCAGGTTGGCTCGCAGGCTTCTCAGTTGGTCCCGGGCATCGTCGCCGGGGTCGATGATGGCCTCGAATTCCTCCAGCCGCAGCTGTTCCTCCCGTGCAGTGGTCAGCTGGTCCTCAATGCCGCGAATAAGATCTTCTGCGATTTCCTGGCGACGGAGGCGCTCGAGTCTTTGCTGCAGTAAGCCGGCGTAATCGCCGGTGAGATTCAGCCCGGCTTTTTCCAGTCGCAACTCGAAGCTGTCGTATTCATCCTGCAGGCGGTTGAGCAGGGATTCGGCATAGGTAAGCCGGTTGCGGGTGGAATCCACCGCCACCTGACGTTGGTCGAGCGACGTTCTCAGGGACCGTATCTGCTGCCGAATGTCTGCGGTTTCGGCATCGGGCAGCTTTATTTCGGGCGGCCCCTCGGTTGCCGCTTCCAATTCGGGCTGAACCGCAGGACGGGATTCCTCGGGTTTTGTCGTTTCCTTGTCGTCGTCGGTTTCTGTTTCGGCCTCACCCGACTGCCCGGCGCTTTCGGCGCTGGCCGGTTCAGCGGCGGCGGTGTCGTTTTCCTCGGCGATGGCGGGCAAGGCGGCACTGAGCATCAGACACATGACCAGTAACCAGTAAGCCCGGGCGAGCTTTGAGAGGCGGGGCAGGCGGTGGTTCATTATGCTGCGGTCCTTGCGTCGGGAGTTTACTGTGGGCCTATGTCCGTCAAGATTACACCATTTCCAACCGGTGTTAACGCAACCAGTTGCGTAACTTGGTGGCCAGCAACTCGGTGTCCGAGAGGGAGGCGCGCTGGTGCAACAGATCCGACAGCACGTCGGGTCGGTCGGTGATGATGTTGTCCACACCCATATCGATGAAGCGGGACATGGCCGCCGGCTGGTTCACTGTCCACACGTGCAGTTCATTACCGCTGCGGTGGGCCCGGGCTACCGCCGCCGGCGTGGCGCGATTCATGCGCAGGCCGAGCACATCGTAGTTGTCCTCCCAGAGAGGGCCGACCACAAATTGCGCCAGCAAGGTGGTTTTCAGGCCAGGCTCCAGCCGTTTGACCTCCTGCAGCGTCGACCAGTCAGCGGCGGCGACAATGGTGCCGTCCACGAAGTCCTGCCGGTGCAGGAGGTCAACGACCGCCTGCGCCAGATGCGGAGTGTGGCGGTCCGGCTTCAGGTCAATAAACAGGCCCGCACGGCCACGTACAGTGTCGATGGCATCGGCCAGCGTGGCAATCCGCTCATTACCGAACTGCCGGTCGAACCAGGTACCGGCGTCCAGGTCGCGGATGTCGGCAAAGGACGTCTCGCTGATCCGCTCCCGCAAGCCGAAAATCCGCTTCATATCAGAGTCTGCCACAGCACCGGCACGCCATCCGCGGTGATCTGGACGTCGATCTCGATGTAATCGGCACCGTCTTCGATGGCCTGCTCAATGGCGCTGAGAGTGTTTTCCGGGGCTTTGAACGCGCTGCCCCGGTGCGCGGTAATGGTGACTTCTTCCTGTTGTCCCAGAGACCCGAGCACCAGCCAGGCCTGGCCGAAAGCCAGGATGACCACCAGTGCCTCGGCGATCCACGCTTTCGGGCCGGCGTTCTCGGGCATGGGATAGCGCAGGGAGGGCTCGGGCGCGGACACGCTGTTGCCGCTGGCACGGTGATACAGACTGACGATGAAGGCGCCATAGGCCGCCGTGCCGAAGAACGTGACCGCGATGCCGATCAGCAGGTAGCCGGCGATGAGCGTGACCACGAATGGAACCAGGACACTCGTCTGCTCCGGCAGTATGGCAAACAGAGCCGCTGCAATCTGATCGAACGCCAGGGTAACCAGAACCGGTAACAACAGCACCGCCGCGAACCCGGACGACAGCACGCCGGTGGCATGCCCCTTGTGCCCACGGGTGAGGCGGGTGCTCGCCGTCAGCGCCTGCAGCGGGCTGGCCCGCTCCAGCATCAGGCAGGGCACCGACAGGATCCAGCGCAGGTACAGCGTGCCGTTGCACAGGATGAGTCCGGCCAGCGCCAGCACCGCACTGGCGGCAAACCACCACAGCTCCGGGGGTTTCTCAAGTCGTAACAGGTATGGGTCGAAGTCTGCCAACAACCAGGACCAGGCCAGCCCGATAGCGACCAGGAAAGGCATGGCAACCAGCACGTGGGCGAACACCTGGATCAGGGTCAGCTGGATGAGTGCCGGAAATTTCCGCGCTGTGCCCCAGAGCGCACTCAGGGCAGTCCGGTAGTGCCGGTAGGGTGGGGAGGCCGAGATCAGGGTCATGCCCGCCTGCTGCAGCAGAATCACCAGCACGGAGAGGTTGAGCGTGGCCACGGCCCAGAGGATGCCCCCCGGAGAAACCAGGAACTCCATGATGCCACCGGTGCTGATTGCCGCCCGCCCCGTCACCGGGCGCAGGGATGCCAGCGCCCAGGTAATGGCCGGGGTCAGCGCCGCCATCGCAAGCCCGGAGAAGAACAGGTAGAAAGTCAGCAGGGCCCGGCGGCGGCTGTGGAGGATATTAATTGTGCTGGTAATCAGCGTCTTCATAGGCCGGTAATGTCAGGTCTCCGGATTGGTGCTGTGGGTACGATTCATTCCTCGATGGGATCGAGTGTGGCCGCATTCTCAAACAGGGCCAGGCGCTCTTCAAGGGACAGGAAGGGCGGCTCTTCCGTTTCCTGGAAAGAGCCGAACACCCGTTTGGGATCAAAGGACCACGACGTGCAGCGAGTCAGCATTTCGGTGCAGGAGAGCAGCTGGCCGCTTTCACGCAGGAAATACTTGAGCCCGGTGTAGGTGTCGGCCAGCATGATGTCGCGGCGTTGGCGATCGTTAGTGGCCAGCAGGCTACGGCCCACCATATCCCCGGCATGTGCGCCGTTGCCGGTGGCATCGAGAATGGTCATGGGAATATCCAGCTGGGCGGTGAGTGCGCTGGCCGGCGCGTAGCGCTCCAGATCGGCGAGATCCGGCGGGCGTACGGCAAGTACGCCGAGGTTGCTGTTGAGGGGGAGCGTTTCATGATCCTCCCGCACGAATCCGCCGGACTCGTCGGACGTCAGGATAACCAGGGTATTATCCAGGATGCCCTCGGCTTCCAGCCGGTCGAGAAACTCACCCAGGGTTTTTTCCATGACTTTCATGGCGGCGCGGCGGGCCCGTTGTGGCTGGATCAGGGTCGTTTCTGCCGACTCCATCAGGGTATCGGCGGCTTCCGTCCCGGTCTCCTGTGCGGCTTCTTCGCCGATATCGAACGGGTGGTGAGTGCCCACGTTCAGCAGGGTCACGAACCAGGGTGATGTGTCCCGGTTGAGCTTGGTCAACCGCCCGGCAACATCCCTGAAGTAGACGGGATCCGGCGGTCCCCAGCCTTCAGCGGTCTCGCTGGCGTCGGTTCCGTCGCTGCCGTCGGGTCTGGCTTCGCCGTCGTCGCTGTCCGCAGGCACGAAGCGCTCGGCGCCGGTCACATCCACAAACCCCGCCTTCGGCATGAATTCGTCTTTCTGCATGTACTCAATGGGCGCGGCCTGCCAGTACGCGGTGTGATAGCCATGATCCTTCAACTTGGCAGGCAGACAGTCCGGTGAGGTGCGTTCCTCGACGACGTCCAGCATCTTCCGGGAGGGGCGGCGGAAATCCGGGTAGCGCCCGCACAGGATGGCGAAGGTGCCACGGTCTGTCTGACGCTCCATGCTCAGGGCGTTGCGGTACAGCCGGAAGCCCTTGGTCTCCAGTGTGTCCTCCAGATGTTCAAGCACCACGGTGGGTTGCAGGTCGTGATACTGGCTGATGCTGGGAAAGTAACCGCCGGACAGGCCCTCAATCATGATCAGCAGCACGTTCGGCGTGGTGGCGTCAGAGCGTGATGTGATCTGTTGATGAAAGAAATTGGTTTTCGATGTCAGTGTCTCATCGGTTTCCACCGCTTCATCACCAATCGCGGTGCCAACCGGATTGACAATGGCACCGGGAATCTGCGCGAACACACTGGCCACCACGTTGTTGGCCGGCGTGGTCAGGCTTGGAAAAGACAGCGAGTAAACGGCAACCACAGCTGCGGCGGACACGGTCAGGCTGGCAAGCCCGCGCGGTGGGTCGGGTATCAGCGCACGGTGAGCGCGGTGCAGTCCCCAGGCCAGAACGATGTACAGCGGCAGCAGGAACAGATACACATTGATCAGACTGCCGGTGATGAAGGTGGGGTCCATGCCTTTGCCGGCAAAAGCGAGCTGGAACAGGGTGCCGTGGGCGGTCAGGTGCATGCCCGCCACGTACGCGGCGCAGCCCAGCAGCAGAACCAGGGCGACCCGGAAAGGCCCTCGTGTGATGGTGAGCAATACCGCCAGAATAAACGCCCCCGCCAGGTCACCCCCGATGGTACCTATCGGGCTGGGCCACACCCCGCTCTGGAGAATGACGCCGGCACGAACCAGCAGTAACCAGCCCAGCGCCAGTAACAGGGTCAATAAAAAACGACGGTCCGTCAGGACCGTGAGAAATTTCATGGGGGCGGAATTCCTGTATCGAGTGTATGCATACAGTATGCGCCTGTGATTTCAGGCTTCAACTTTTCCGGCGGTCCGGGCGCCTCTGTGTCCCAGAATTAATCTCGCGGAAAGGGCGGTCAGTGGTTTAATGAGGGTTTTATGACTTCCGGAGCACTGAGTGAGAACGTCCTGGGTGAGTTTGGTATTGGGTCTGATGGCATTGTTGATGTTGGCGTCGGCGTCTGGCCGTGAATCCCCCATACAGCTGTCTTTGACCGAGCAGGAACTGGAGTGGGTGGGCCAGCAGGTATTCCGCAACGAGTGTGCCGGTCGTCGTGAATGTCTGGTGCACTGGAACCGCGGCGAGGCGTTTCCTTCTCTGGGAATCGGCCATTTCATCTGGTACCCCGAGGGCGTGAGCGGGCCGTTTGTGGAAAGCTTTCCGGCGCTGATACGTCACCTGCAGGACCGGTCCGCTGCGGTGCCCGAGTGGCTCAACCAGACTCCCGTGCCGGCTGCCCCCTGGGCTGATCGGGCGGAATTCCTCGCCAGCGCGGACAGCAACCGGATCGAGGCGCTGCGGGAATTTCTGGCCGACACCAAGGGCGAACAGGCGGAATTCATCGTTCGCCGGGCCCGGGCATCACTCGAGACCGTCATTGCCGCGGTACCACCAGCCAGGCAAGCGTCGATTCGCCAGCATCTGGAGGCCTTGAGCCAGACCCCCGGCGGTACCTACGCAGTGATTGATTACGTCAACTTCAAAGGTGAGGGGTTAAGCCCGACCGAACGCTACCGGGGGCAGGGATGGGGGTTGTTGCAGGTGCTGCTCGAAATGCCGGATCACGCCGATGGCCCGGTGCTGTCCCGCTTCCGGGCCGCCGCCGCGGAGGTGCTGACCCGGCGGGCAAAAAATGCAGACAAATCCATTGAGCGGGAGCGCTGGCGGCCAGGCTGGCTCAAGCGGCTGGAAACCTACCGGGAACCTGCCGATTCAGGAGCCTGATTGCGGCCCGCCCCCGATTCGGCACTGTGTTCTGTGCGGTCTCCGCTGAGCTCAGAGTGGCGCCTTGTCCAGCACGGGTTCGCGGCCCGGCTCAACGCTCAGCCACCAGACATGGGTGTTCCAGTCGCCCAGCACGATGCGCCGGGCAGGGTTGGCGTTGGCTTCCAGGGGGTGGGCTGCCGGCCGGTGGGTGTGG
>JAEPMM010000340.1 GCA_017643965.1 Marinobacter sp. | reverse complement strand
GGGGTTATCGCCGTTGCCTGGCCATGGCGCAACGGGAGACAATGCAGCTTCTCAAATTGGCGGAGATTCCCACCGTTAAACTGACCGGGCTGCCCATGCATCTGATTCCTCCGCTGATGTCTTCCCCGGACTGGCTGTTCACCCGGCTGGCGCAGAAGATGCTCACTATTGATCCGGTGGCACGGTCGTCCATGTGGGAAGACCTGCAAGCCGGTCGTCCGACGGAAGTGGACTGGATCAATGGCGAAGTGGTGAAGCTGGCAAACAAACTGGGGCGGCAAGCCCCGGTGAACCAGAAGCTGGTGGACCTTATCCATCAGTGCGAAACACAAAGGCAGACATGGAGCGCTGACCAGCTGCTCTCGGAATTGCAACGACCCTGAAACGGATATGAGCCGGTATGTCCTCTGTCGTGATCTTCGCCATCTTCGCCCTGACCCTGATCGGTCTGAGCGTCTTTCGTTTGTTCTTCTACCGGCGATGGCGTCGTGATCGCGAGTTGAGAAAGGCGTTTCCTGAGCACTGGCGAACGTTGCTTGTCGCGAACGTGCCGTTCTACTCGCAGTTGCCCGAACCTGCCCGCCGCCATCTGGAACAGCGTGTGCAGCTCTTCCTCGCCGAGAAAACCTTCTATGGCTGTGACGGCTTTACCGTGGATGACGGGGTTCGTGTGACCATCGCCGGCCACGCCTGCCTGCTGATTCTGGCGCGCGCCTACTCCGATTTTGATGAGGTTCGCAGCATTCTGGTGTACCCCGGCAGTTACCGGGTGGAGCACGAGGAGGACGACGGCACCGTGGTCAGTGTGAGCGAGGAAATTCGCGCCGGCGAAGCTTCCGGCTACGGCCAGGTGGTGCTGGCCTGGGAGGAATGTCTGGAAGGTGCGGTCCATCCTGAAGGTGACCACAATGTCATTCTCCACGAATTCGCCCATCAGCTGGATTACCTCGACGGCAGTGCCGACGGTGCCCCACCCCTCAGCGGTGAGCAGGCCCGGCATTGGCAGCGCACCATGTCGCAGGCGTACGAGAATCTGCGCACTTCACTGGCGCACCACCATTCGTCCTGGCTGGATCCATATGGCGCGACCGAGCCCGCCGAATTTTTCGCGGTGCTCACCGAAGCCTTCTACCAGCAGCCGCAACACCTCAAGAGTGAACAGCCGGAGGTTTACGCCGCACTGTGTGGGTTCTATCGCCTCGACCCGTTGCGGCCCGACCTTCTGGCAGCCTCCGGAACACCGTAAAAATCGTGTAAACATCCGCCAATTGTGCCTACGAGTAGTAAAGTAGTGATCAAGGAATCATCGAACGGTACCGTCCCATGACCCGATACCTGCTATGGCTATCGCTGATCACTCTCAGCACCGTCGCCCAACACGCACAGGGCGCGCTGCGTTGCGGCTCCTCGCTGGTCAGTGAGGGCGACTGGCCGCTGGAAGTGGAAGAGCGCTGCGGCACACCGGACTACGTGGCGGAATACCCCACAGCGACCGTTCCGGGGCTCGGCGTTGTGCAAACCGAAGAACATTGGTACTACAACCGTGGGCCGCAACGGTTTGTGCAGCGGCTGGTGTTTCGCAATGGCAAGCTGACCGGCGTCGAGAGCCTCGGGTATGGCTTCCATACCTCCGACAATGCCCGCTGCAGCTCACGGGCTTTGCGACAGGCCTCAAACGAGTACGAGCTGGTGGCCCGCTGCGGCGAACCTGTCTCGAAAAACATCGAATGGCGGTTTCCGAGACAGCATCGGCATGCGAACCGCTGGCAAAGTGCGCAACCCGTTCTGGTGCAGGAGTGGCTGTACGACCTGTCACGTAATCAGTTCCGGCAGGTGGTCACCCTGCGCAACGGCAAAGTCTCCAACGTGGAATCCCGTTCCGGCAGCCACTGAGTGCCGGGCCTGGCGTTCGGTCAGCGACCATCTCCTTTCACGCCCAACCGGTCCAGGTACAGGTGCAGCTCCTGCTCACTGAGGTTCACATACTCCAGCACCCGGCCGTACAGCATCACGGTCGGTACGTTGCGACCATCCAGCTCCCGCTGGGTTTCCTGAAGTACATACAGAACGATGCGTTCGGTCCGGGTGAGGCCGTCCCGCACATCAGGGATGGTGTCCAGCAGGGTGTTCAGCTCGTCCGAAGTCACGGTGCGCTCCGTCTCTGTTCAGATGGCTTCAGTCGCCGACGGTGTAGGACAGTATGCGGGACAGGTGGCTGTATGGCAGCCCGGTTTCCTCATGCCAGCGCGTAAACGCCTGTTGCGCCTGAACCAGCGCTTTCTTGCTGCCCGGGGTGGCATCCAGCAATTCTTCCCGCCGCAATCCGGCGACCACGTCTGGCGACAGGATAAAGCCGTCCCAGCCCACCCGGCGCAGGAAATACTGAGCCGAGTTTCCGCCCAGGCGCGCGCCGTTGCGTTTCAGCCAGAGCAGCAGGCCCATCTGATCGGCAGAGGGCCAACTGGCCAGGAACTGACCAAAACTGCCGTGCTCACGGGAGGTGTCAACGATCAGCCGGGCATTTTCAGGCACCGTGCGGATTTTCTGCATATTGCGGACGATGCGCTCATCCTGTGCCAGAGCTTCAAGCACCTCCGGCGGTACCTGTTGCCAGTATAGCGGCACGAAGCCCTGAAACGCGGCTTCAAAATCCGGCCACTTGCGCTCGATCACCCGCCAGACGAAACCGGCCTTGAAAATGCAGCGGGTTATCTCGGACAGGTAGCGGTCGTCCCCCAGTGATGCCAGCTCGCCGGGCTCAGCGACCCTTGGCAGCATGGCGCGCAGCGCCACCTCCCCACCCTTGCGAGCGGATGCCTGATCGTATATGCGGGAAAAAGACATAAGGTAGTTTCCGGAATTCTGGTTGTGGTTTGCTGAACGTGTGGTCCACTATAAAGGAAACCCCACGGATCAGGGAGACACGCACATGCCACTTATCGGATGGGTATTCATTCTGCTGGCCATCGGCCTGGTGCTCGGCAGCCTGTTCATGCTGCGGGACAGCGCCGGGAAATTCCGCATCTCGGATGACAAGATGAAGAAAATCCAGGAACGCAAAGCCGAGCTGGAGGCTGAGGAAAGCGCCGAAGACAGGGAGAACTGAGCCGGTCAGTGGTGACCGTGCCCATGCATCGCCTTCTTTTCCTGCCGTTTACCCGCGATGTCATCAAGGGACTCAACGGTCAGCTCCACGCGCTGGGTGTCTGCGCCGTCAAAACTCAAGGTCATCGGGATGGTTTCGCCCTCTTTCAGGGGGCCTTTGAGTTTCTCGAGCATCAAATGATAACCGTGGGGTTTGAGTTCAACGGTCTCCCCGGCAGGAATCGCCAGCCCGTTTTTCAACGGCTGCATGCTCATGACTCCATCGCTCATGATGCTTTGATGAATGGAGACACTGGCTGCCCTGGGCGTTTCAGCCGCGGTAAAGGTGATCTCGCGGTCACCGGTGTTGGTGAGGGTCATGTAACCGACGCCCATGGGGGATCCCGGCGGCGTGGGGCGACTCCAAGGGTTTTCGATGACGACCGTGCCGTGCCCGTGATCATCAGCGGCAGCGGGAAGTGTTGTCATTACGGAACAGGCCAGTAGCAGGCCGACAGCCAGAGAGTTGCAACGTGTCATGGTAGCTCGCAGATAAGGTGTCAGTTTGGATAGCAACCGGATTTTGTCAGGGTTTTCCCAAAGCTTCCACCAGAGCCCCAAGAAATCGGGAAGCCTCGCCTCCCGTGGCCGCGCGGTGGTCAAAGGTCACTGAAAGCGGCAGGATGCGACGAATGGTCGCAGCGCCCCGGTAAGGGACGACTTTCTCCCGGATGGTGCCCGCGCCGACAATCGCCACCTGGGGTGGCGTCACAATCGGGTTGGCATACTGCCCGGTCATGGTGCCGAAATTGGACAGGGTTATGGTGGCTCCCTGCATTTCCCCGGGCGGAATCTTGCGAGTGGCCACCGCATCGCGCAGGTTCTCCAGGCCCTTGCGCAGCTCTTGCAGG
>JAEPMM010000289.1 GCA_017643965.1 Marinobacter sp. | reverse complement strand
GTACACCCCCACGGGCGGGCGGGTGGTGGTCTCGCTGCAACGGGACACCGAGGGTTTTTGCCTGACCATGGATGACCAGGGGCCGGGTGTGCCGGAATGCCAGCTGGAACGGATCTTCAAACCCTTCTTCCGCAGCGCTGAAGGTCAGGCCCGCCAGCCCGCCGGCCACGGCCTGGGGCTGGCCCTGGCGCACCGTCAGGTCAGTGCGATCGGGGGTTGGGTGCGGGCCGAGAATCTGGCCGGCGGTGGCCTGCGCATGACCCTGTGGGTGCCCCGCTGCCGTCCTGACTGACGCCAGTCCTGCGGGGTATGTAACAAATGTAAAAGTGTTTCACTTTGTTCACTTGCTAAATGAGAATGCGCACCAAATAGGAATCATTTGCAGTAAACTACGGAGCGCACGTGAACAATCAGACCCCCCGATGGAAGCAACGCAACGCCCTCTTTGTCGCTGTGGCATCGCTGGCCGCAAGCCCGATGGCGTTTGCCCAGACTGACACCCGCTCGCTCGAGCCGATTCAGGTCACCGCAGAGCGTGAGGCCGCCGGCACTGACACGGTGGTCACCGATCAGACTCTGGAGAATTACCAGGCCGATGACCTGGAAGACGTTTTTGCCGGGCAGCCGGAGGTATCGGTGGGCGGCTCCCTGGGCATTGCCCAGAAAGTCTATGTCCGCGGGTTTGAAGATCCGCTGCTCAACGTATCCATTGATGGTGCCGGCCAGGGTGGCAGTCTGTTTCACCACACCGGTCGGCTGGCCATTGAGCCGGAACTGCTCAAGCAGGTGGAAGTGCAGACCGGTGCCGGCCGGGCCACCTCGGGTCCGGGGGCGCTGGGCGGCGCCATCCGTTTCGTGACCAAGGACCCGGAAGACCTGTTGCGGCCCGGTGAACAGGCCGGCGCGTTGGTCAAGCTGGGTGCTTTCAGCAACACCGACGGTTACAAGGTCAGTTCCACGTTGTTCGGCCGCCTGACGGACCGCTGGACTGCGCTGGTGACCCTCACCCAGAGTGACCACGAGCGGTTTGAAGATGGCGACGGCAATGACGTTGCCGGTACCGAGGCGCGCCAGCAACTGGGCTTCGCCAAGCTGGTGGGTCAGTTGCCGGGAGACCAGACCCTGAAGCTCAGCCACGAAGTCCGCAAGGACGAAGGCGAGCGCCCCCAGCGCCCGCAGTGGATCGTCAGCGGCTTCAACGCGCTGTATGACCTGGACGGCCGTCGTGACACCACCACCCTTAACTACGGCATCCGCCCGTCCGACAGGCCCCTGCTGAACCTGGGTGCCACCGTGTACCACAGCGAGAGTGATATCGAACAGAACGTGGAGGATCGTTGGGGTCGCTACTTCGGATTCGCCCGCAGCATCGGTGGTGATCTCCACAACACCAGCCGGCTGGGTGATGTGGCGGTGACCTACGGCGTGGATTACCGCGAGGACAAGGTCAACGCAGGGTACGCCGATGACCGCCGCGCCGAAGAGGAAACCGCAGACGTGACCGGCGTCTATCTGCAGAACGACTGGGACGTGACCCGCAATCTGCTGCTCAGTGCCGGTGTACGTTACGACCGCTACCAGCTGGACGACAACAGCGATCAGCGCTTCGAGGAAGAGGGCGTCAGCCCCAACGCCAATGTGAGCTGGGAAGCTGTGGACGGCCTGGTGCTGAAGGCCGGTTACGCCGAAGCTTTCCGCGGCCCGACCACCCACGGCGCCTTCAAGCTGGAAGGCTCCAGCAACGATCCGGATTTGGAAGCGGAAGAAGCCCGCAACACCGAAATCGGCTTTGACTACACCTACCGCAACTTCTTCCTGTCCGGCGAGGTGTATCGCTCGCGTATCGACAACGCCATTGCCGACCCGCTGTTCGGCCCGATCCGTTACGAGAACGTGGGCGACCTGGAATCCGAGGGTTTCCTGATCTCCACTGGCTATGAGTGGCAGCGTCTTAGTGCCGGCCTGAGCTTTCACCAGAACGACGCCGAGATCGACGGCGAGCCGCTGACGGTCTACGAATTCAACGGTCTGGGTAACACCATCGGCGACACCTGGGTTGCGGATCTGGCCTATCGCTGGGACCGCAATCTGGAGTTCGGCTGGCAGGGCCGGTTTGTGCAGGGCATTGACGATTTGGAGACGTCGGTGGGTGAGATCGACAAACCCGGGTACGGTGTCCACGATCTGTTCGTGCACTGGCTGCCCACCGGCGATGACGACCTGCGCCTGACCGTGACCGTGAAGAACGTCGGTGACAAGCAGTATCTCGACCATGCCAGCAACGCCGATTACCAGCACCTGCCGGATTACGAGGGCATCGTCGGTATGCCGGAACCTGGCCGGGATGTCCGGGTGGGTCTGGCCATGCGGTTCTGAGGTCTGCAATGCCGATGAAACCCCTTAAGGCCGCCCTGTTGGGCGGCTTGCTGTTGCTGCAGGCCGGGCTGGCAGACGCTGGCCGGACCGTCACCGATCTGGCCGGGCGCACTGTTCTCCTCCCGGATCGGGTAGAGCGCATCGTGCTGGGCGAAAGCCGGTACATCCCGGCGCTGGCGATCCTCGACGGCGATGCCGTGGTGGAGCGGCTGGCGGGCATGCTGCCGGATTTCGAGCAGACCGACCCCGCCGGCTACCGGCAATACCGGGAGCGGTTTCCGGCCATAGCCGAGGTGCCGCGGGTCGGCCACACCTCCGCCGACAGCTTCAGCCTCGAGACCGTTGTGGCCATGGATGCCGATCTGGCCATCTTCAGCCTGGAAGGTCATGGCCCGGCCGCCCGCAACCGTGAGCTGATCGACAGCCTGGAGCGGGCCGGGGTTGCCGTGGTGTTCATTGATTTCCGCCAGGACCCGCTGACGAACACACCGAAAAGCATGGCGTTGCTGGGTGAGGTGCTGGGTCGAACCGACGAGGCGGAGGCGTTCAATACTTTCTATCGCAACGAGTTGGCGAGAGTGACGGACGCGGTGTCCGGCATTCCCCGGTGGCAGTGGCCGAAGGTGTTCCTGCACAGCCGGGTGGGGCTGCACGACACCTGCTGCGAGACCATGGTGCACGGCATGATGGGGCGGTTTATCGAGGCCGCGGGCGGCCGCAACGTGGCGGCCGAGCGGATTCCGGGCGTCAGCGGTGTGCTCAATCTTGAATACCTGCTGACCGATCAGCCCGACATTTACCTGGCCACCGCGATCGGCTCCCCGCGCTACGCTGAAAGCGACAGCAAGCAGCCCTACGTGGTGCTGGGTGCCGGTGTGGAAAGCTCTACCGCGCGCCACTCCCTGGCCCGGGCCACCGATCGCCCGGGGCTGCGGGCGCTGGCTGCGATTAAGGAGCGGCGTGCCTTTGCCATCTGGCACCATTTCTACAACACACCGCTGAACGTGGTGGCGGTGCAGGCGCTGGCGCGCTGGTTCCATCCGCAGCCGCTCGCGGATCTGGACCCGCAGCAGACACTGGAGAGCTTTTATCGCCGCTTCCAGCCGGTGGAGCTGGACGGTACCTACTGGGTCGAGCTGGCGGAGCCGGCGCCATGACCCCGGGTAGCGCCTGCGCGGAACCCTGCCCGCCACGGACCACCCGCGGCGACGGCCTGGCCGGCCAGTACCGCCGTTTTGTGCTGCGCCGTGTGCTCTGCCTGGGGGTGCTGGCTTTGGCCACGGTGGTGGCGTTGCTGGCGGATATCGCCACCGGCCCGTCGATGCTGGGCCTGGCCGACGTCTTCCATGGCGTGCTGAACCCGCAGGCGCTGGACACCGGCACCCGCGTCATCATCGAGGACATACGCCTGCCCTATGCGCTGATGGCGGTGGTGGTGGGGGCCTGTCTGGGGCTGGCCGGGGCTGAGATGCAGACGGTGCTGAACAACCCTCTGGCCAGTCCGTTCACCCTCGGGGTCGGGGCAGCGGCGACCCTCGGTGCCTCCCTGGTGATTGTCTTCAATGTCTCCCTGTTCGGTCTGGCGGCCCACATTCTGCTGCCGCTGTCGGCGTTCGTGTTTGCCGCCGTGGCGTCGCTGCTGATCCTGCTGCTGTCCCGGACCCTCGGGGCCTCCGTGCATTCGGTGGTGCTGTTCGGTATTGCCTTGTTGTTCGGTATCAATGCGGTGGTGGGACTGATCCAGTTTGTTGCGGATGCCGAGTCACTGCAGCAGATCGTGTTCTGGACCATGGGCAGTCTCGCCCGGGCAACCACTGACAAGGTGACGATCGTGGCGCTGATCCTGGCGCTGTGCCTGCCCTTCTCGCTGCGAAACGCCTGGGCCATGACCCTGCTGCGCGGTGGCGAGGATCAGGCCCGCAGCCTGGGCATTCGGGTCGAGCGTCTGCGGCTGGTGGTGCTGATGCGGGTCAGTCTGCTCACCGCCGCGGCCATGGCCTTTGTGGGGGAGATCGGCTTCATCGGGCTGGTGGCGCCCCACATCGCGCGCCTGCTGCTGGGGGAAGATCACCGCTTCCTGTTGCCGGGCAGTGCCCTCGCCGGCGCCGTGCTGCTGTCACTGTCGTCGATCTGCAGCAAATTGCTGGTGCCGGGCGTGGTGCTGCCGGTGGGAATCGTCACCGCGTTGGTGGGCATTCCGTTGTTCATGGCGCTGATCATTGGCCGCAGCCGGAGGGCATCGCTGTGAGCCTGCAACTGAGTCACATCACCGCCGGCTACCGCCGCCGCCCGGTCTTTCGTGATCTGTCGCTGGCGCCGATCCGCCCGG
>JAEPMM010000380.1 GCA_017643965.1 Marinobacter sp. | reverse complement strand
CGGCACTGCGATCCGGCAAATGCTTGATCATGCCGCCGGCAATGACCACGCCATCTGGAGCCAGAACGCTGTTTACCCATCGCAGTAGCCAGCTCAGGTAGTCCAGTTGGCGGGGAATGCGCATGACCACGGCATCGAAGGGCCCCTCTGGCGGTGCCAGCCAGCTCAACGGGGGTGCAGCGATCAGGTTATTGGCCACGCTGTTGCGCTCAAGAGCGTTGGTCAGGGAGGCGCTGTCGGCCAGAGACACGGTATCGAACTGGCCCAGCCCCAGCGTCAAGGCACCGAACTGATCGTCCAGCACCAGCACCCGTGGCGGCCCGCCAGAGGTGGCGATCCAGGCAGCAGCCTGCTCCAGCAACAGTTCGTCTGCAGCATCCCAGGCCTTCAGGGTCGGGTCGGTGTTGCCGGGGCGTTCCAGGCGCAGATTCCGATCGGGGGTTTTCAGGGTGTCGCTTGTCATTTCAGGCACCAAATCAGACAGGGTTCAGAGGCGTGTCCATTCTAGGCTGATTATTCTAGAAATTAACCCTAAGGTGGTCTGCAAGTTGTTTTGAAACCGAATACACACGAGAGACACCCTATGATCCGCGACTCCATCAAAACCCGTTTTGAATCTGTTCAGGCCGCCGGCAAGCGCTTTGAAGACCAGCTCCGCCCGCAACTGGACAAGGCGTCCGTCGAGCTCAAGAAAGTACTGGCCAGCCTGGGTGCCGACGTGTCTGAGCCCCGCAGCCTGTCGGAAGTAGTCAGCCAGATTCGCAGCAAGAACCCGACCTTCCGCGAGCTGACGCTGCGCCTCGACGTGGCAACCTACGACCTGCGTAAAAAGCTGTGGTGGGATGCCAACATGATGACCGCCTACTTTACCGACAAGGCCGGCAAAACCTATGAGGCAGAGGTCAAGCCCAAACTGACTGAGGCCCGCAACCGCGCCGAGTCTGAAGCTCGTCGTTTGCTTGAGCAGGTACGTGAGCTGGCGCCGCGCCGCCCTGCCCGCGAGCAGGCTGACGAGGCCGCCAAGCAAGACTGATTTCAGGTTGGCTCCGTTTTAGTGTTGGAAGCAACCTTTTGCCCCTCACCCCAGGGGCTTTTTTATGTCTGGCGTTTGGCGGAATACACCGTGAAGCGCTTGTCGCCGGCAAGACGAGTGACCGGGCCGATGGTTCTGCGGATCAGCGCCTCATAGGGCAGGAAGCTGTTCGCCACCAGCCGCAGTTCTCCCCCGGGCTGAAGATGCGCGGCCGCTTGCCGCAGGAATTGTTCCGTCATGGTGGTATCAGTGCGGACACCGGCATGAAACGGCGGGTTGGTGACAATGGCGCGGTACTTCCGGGTGACCGCAGCCAACCCGTCGGATGCCAGCACGTCTCCCAGGGTCTGGTTTCTCTGGTAGGTCGCACGGGTGCAAATCACCGCCTGTGACTGCACATCCACCGCATCAATCGGCGCGGGCTCAATGCCGCCGGCCCGCTGCCACGCCTGAATCCAGCTGCCAATCACACCCGAGCCGCAGGCAAAATCCAGGGAATGGCCCCGCGGCAGTGGCAGGTCCGCCAGGGTTTGCAGCAGCATCAGGGTGCCATGATCCGGTTCGCCATCACTGAAGATTCCCGGTAACCCGGCCACGGGCACCTGGACACCGGCCGCGTCGACGCTATGCCAACTCATCCAGTGCTCAAGGTCAAACCCGTCAGCAGTGGCAAAGCTGTCGGCCAGCCACACCTGGCAATGGCGGGCGCTGTCGACCTTGCCGGCCTCCGGCGCGACCTCCTTGAGCTGCTTGACGGCACCGGCGATGCCTTCGCGCTTCTCCCCGATCAGGATCAGTCTCGCCCCGGCCGCCGCCAGATGCCCTGCCAGGGCCAGCCGAAGAGCCAGCTCTGCCCGCGCCTTGGGCAGAAACACCACCACCGTGTCAGCAACATCGCCGTGCAGGGCCGCGTCGTCATACCCGAAGGCCAGTTGCCAGCCGTTCAGTGCCGGGGTTCTGGCAAACACACCGGCGTGGTCGGTCAGCGCCAGACCGCCGTCAGGCAATTCGGACAACAGCGCGGTATCGGACAGGCCGACCAGGGCCAGACGGCCAACAATGAGATCACGGTTCTTGAGCAGAGCTTCGTGGGCGTTGGGCAAAGCAGACATGTCGTTCGAGTATCCCGGGCTGGTGTACAGGCGGGATACTCTAACCGGAAATGGTCCCGGAGTCTTGGGAGACTTGGCTATCCGGTGCGGTGAGAGTCCGCGGCGTTTACTTGTAGCGGGCGACGGTGCCCACCCGCAGCGCGTCTTCCGGGGACATATCCCAGTCTTCCCGCTGCGCAGACGGACGGGATGGCTCGCTCCTGCGGTTTTGATCAGCCGAACCCTCAGCGTTTTTAAGCTGATTCAGGGCACTCAACGCTTTTTGCATCAGATCTCGCATGGTTCCACCTCCTCGCTAACAACGGAACAAGTGTACCGAATCAGTCCGGGGTGAACTGTGATGACCCGCGGGGTCAGTTAGTGACCCCTATCACGAATTTTTGACAGAATTTGACAGTTTTCGGGTTACTTTTTCTGACGCCCTGACCGGACAGGCCGTAAAATCAGCTCTTCCACGCTGTTGGTCTGAACCGCATCGCGCTCTTCCTCACTGGCGATGGAAAGCCCCATATCCCGCAGAATACCATCGGCGACGTCGTAGACGAAGCCATGAACGGTCAGTGGCTGGCCCCGGCGCCACGCCTCCTGCACGATGGTGTTCTGACACACATGCCCCACCTGCTCCACCACGTTCAGTTCGCAGAGGCGATCCACCCGGTCCTGATCACTGGACAGAGCATCCAGCACTGACTGATGCTTGTCGCGCACGTCCTGGACGTGGCGCAGCCAGTTACTGATCAGGCCGAAGCCTTCGTTCATCATCGCCGCCTTCACCCCGCCGCAGCCATAATGGCCCACCACCAGGATGTGCTTGACCTTCAGCACCTCGATGGCGAACTGCAAAACCGACAGGCAATTGAAGTCGGTGTGCACCACCACGTTGGCAACATTGCGGTGAACAAACAGTTCGCCGGGCATCAGATCAACGATCTGGTTTGCCGGAACGCGGCTGTCCGCGCAGCCGATCCACAGATACTCCGGTGCCTGCTGATTGGATAAACGATGAAAAAACTGGGGATCCTGGGCCTTGATGCCGTCGGCCCAGGATTTGTTTTTTTCCAGAAGATGGTCAAGCTGCCCCATTTGCATTCTCCCCGTAAAATGAACCTGTAGCGGAATTGAACGGGAATCAGCGGCTTAACGCAATACTCAGTTTGTCTGAATGTCGCCATCCACGTGACTGCTGTGCATCGTGGATTGCGCCAGATCCAGCAATTCCCGCAGCGCCACCGAGAACATGGCATACTCCGGTTCGCGAACCCCTTTCAGTTCGGTGAGCATGGATTT